>JBEBBF010000084.1:0-9874 GCA_041158545.1 Pseudomonadota bacterium
CGGGCTGATTGGCCTGATCACCGCCACCACGACCCAACTGGCGAGCTTGTTCCCATGAGCGCCCCGGCCGCCACCGTCCGCCGGCTGCGCGACATCGTCGCCCACCTCGAACACGTGCTGCCCGCCCAGGCGCCCATCGAGAATTTCGTCCACCACAACACCCTGCACGGCTTCCAGTACCTGCCCTTCGCCGACGCGCTGCAGGCGGTGCAGCAGGTCACCGGCGAAACCGCCTGGCTGCCGGAAGCCCGCTGCCGCGCCTGGTTCGCCCAGGGGCGGATCGACCGCAGCGACCTCGAAGACGCGCTGGCCGACATCGGCGCCGATGTCGGCGACAGCCTCGGCCCCTGGCGGCAAAAGGATGTGCTGATCGCCGCGCTGCTGCAGGCGCCGGAACCCCTGCCGCTGCCGGCCCTGCAGCGGGAGCGGGCGGCGCTGGCGCAGCAGCCCGGGCTGGCCGCGCTGTGGCAGGTCTGCTGCGAACTCTTTCCGCTTCCCGCCGCCGAGGCGGACGGCGCGGCCCCCTGGCGGGACGCGGCGCCGCAAATCTGGCGCGGCCTGGTCGAACAGGTCGGCCGCCGTTGCAGCCTGGGCAGCCTGTTGCAGCAACTCACCGGCGAAGACCTGGCTGGCCGGCAGCGGCCGCTGCTGATCCGCCACCTCGCCGCCCACCTCGACCAGGGCATCGCCCCCTGGCAGAACCCGGCCCGGCAGCAGGGCTTTTACGCCGCCTGGCGGGCCAGCGCCTTTGCCGATCCGGCCTGGGAGCTGGAAGACCTGCCCAACGCCCGCAACGAAATCGCCCGGCTGCCGGAAGACCCGGCGGAATGCCTGGAGCGGGAACTCAACGGCCAGGGCATCGGCGAGGCCGACTGGCACGACTACCTGCAGCGGCTCGCGCTGGAGCTGCCCGGCTGGTCCGGGATGTTCCTGTGGTGGCACGAACACGGCGCCGGCCACGGCGGGGCGCTGCCGCCGGTGGATATGCTCGATTACCTGGCGGTGCGGGTGGTGCTGGAACGGCTCTACGCCGAAGACCTGGCGCACCGGCTGTGGCAGGTGCCGCTGATGCTTTCGGAAATCGAGGACCATTTCCTGCAGCATCCGGAAGAACTCTGGGTCCGGGTGCTGGCCCGCCACGGCGCCTGCCCCGACCTGCTGCTGCACCGGCTGGAGCGGCTGCGCCGCAGCGCGCCGGAAGGCTCGGCACCCGGCCGGGAAAACTGGCTGACGCTGGCAGAGGCGCTGGCCGGCTGGCGGCGGGAAAACCGCAATGCCGCCGACGAGCACGCCGCCGCCGTGGTCTGGCCGCTGTTTACGCTGCTGCGGCAGCTGGGCCTGCAGGCCGACGACCTGCGCGAACTGGGCCGGGCGGGCGCCGAGCGCCTGCTGGACTGGGCGCATGGCCTGAGCGAAGCCCAGCGCGGTCTGGCCTGGCTGCTCGCCTACGAACGCCACTACCGGGAAGGCATCTTCGCGGCGCTGACCGCCAACCATCGCCGTTGCCCGCCGCGGCTGGGGGCGCCGCGGGCGCAGCTGATCTTCTGCATGGACGACCGGGAGGAGGGCAGCCGCCGCCACCTGGAGGAAATCGCCGGCGACGTGGAAACCTTCGGCGCCGCCGGCTTCTTCGGCATCCCGATGGCCTGGCAGGGGCTGGATGATGCCCGGCCGCAGAATCTCTGCCCGGTGGTGGTGACACCGCTGCATCTGGTCCGGGAAACCCCGCAGCCCGGCGAGGAAAGGGCCGCCGCCCGCCATGGCGACAAACGGCAGCGGCGGCTTGGCCTGTGGGAATCGGCCTTTCAGGCCGCCCGCCGCCACCCGCTGGGCGCCGTGGCCTTCAGCGGCCTGGGCGCCGTGCCGGCCACGCTGGCGCTGATCGGCAACAGCCTGTTTCCCGCCGCCTGGGGCGGCCAGCTGCAGCGCTGGCGCGAGGGCCTGGATGGCCGGGTCGCGACGCAACTGGTGGCCACGGCCCCGGACAGCGCCGCCGCCGGCACGCCGGAAGCCCCGCGGCCCGGCTTTGACAACGCCGAGCAGGCGGAGCGGGTCGCGAGCTTCCTGCGCAGCATCGGCCTGACCACCCGCTTCGCGCCGCTGGTGGTCTTTGTCGGCCACGGTTCGGCCAGCAACAACAATCCCCACCGCGCCGCCTACGACTGCGGCGCCTGCTCCGGTCGCCACGGCGGCCCCAACGCCCGGGTGTTCGCCCACTTCGCCAACCGCCCGGAGATTCGCGCGCTGCTGGCGGCCCAGGGCATCCTGATTCCGGCGGAAACCTGGTTCCTCGGCTGCAGCCACAACACCTGCGACGACAGCATCGAGTGGTTCGATCTGGCGGCACTGCCGGAAGCCCGGCTGCCTGATTTCTCCCGGCTGCGGCGGGAGCTGGACGCGGCAATGCAGGCGCACGCGGTCGAGCGCTGCCGCCGGCTGGCCTCCGCGCCGGTGGAGCCGACCCCGCTGCAGGCCTTCCGGCATGTCGCCGGCCGCCGCAACGACATGGGGCAGGCCCGGCCGGAACTGGGCCACGCGACCAATGCCGTGGCCTTGATCGGCCGCCGCAGCCTGTCCCGCGGCGCCTTCTTCGACCGCCGCGCCTTCCTGATTTCCTACGATCCGACCCAGGACGCCAGCGGCAGCATCGTCGAAAGCATCCTGCTCGCCGCCGGGCCGGTCGGCGCCGGGATCGCGCTGGAGTATTACTTCTCGACGGTGAATAACGCCTACTTCGGCTGCGGCAGCAAGATCACCCACAACCTCACCGGGCTGGTCGGCGTGATGGACGGCACCGCCTCCGACCTGCGCACCGGCCTGCCCTGGCAGATGGTGGAAATCCACGAGCCGATGCGGCTGCTGGTGGTGGTCGAGCAATTGCCCGAGGTGCTGACGGCGATCTACCAGCGGCAGCCGGCGCTGCAGGAGCTGGTGGGCAATGGCTGGATCGTGCTGGCGGCGAAAGACCCCTACAGCCCGGCGATTCACCGCTTCATCCCCGGTCGCGGCTGGCAATTGTGGCCGGGCGGGCCGATGCTGACCCCGACGCTGGAGCAGTCCGCCGACTGGTTCACCGGCCGTCACGAAGCTCTGGCGCCGGTGCTGTTGCGCCGGCCCTTGCAGGGCATGGAGGCGGAATGAGCACGCAGCCCCTGTTCTGGACCACGCTGGCCACGGTGTGCCAGGAGCACATCGCGCTGGTGCCCGGCCTGCCCTTCCTGGCGGCGCTGTTGCTGGCGCTGCGCCTGCTGTTTTCCCGCCGGCGCGGCGATGCCGCCGAGCCGCTGAGCGCCGCGCTGGCGCGGGGGGCGGCGCTGGCGGCGCTGCTGTGGCTGCTGGCGCTCGACCTCGCGGTGCTGCTGGGCGCGCCGCCACCGGGGCGGGTGCTGGTCGCCACCTGGTTCGCGCTGGGGGATGCGGTGCTGAGCTGGAGCTTCCTGCTCGATCCCCGCGGGCTGGCCGCGGCGACGACGGTGGCGCTGATCGGCTGGCTGACGCTGCTGTTCTCGACGCCTTATCTGCACCGGGAGGCGGGTTTCCATCGCTTTTTCCTGGCGATGAGCCTGTTCCTCTGCGGCATGCTGCTGATCGTGCTCGGCGCCGGGGCGGTGCCGGTGTTCATCGGCTGGGAATGCTGCGGCCTCGCGTCCTGGCTGTTGATCGGCTACAACCGGGAGCGGCTGCAGGCCACCGCCCACGCGCTGTTCGCCTTCCTCGCCAACCGGATCGGCGACGTCGGTTTCCTGCTGTCGCTGGGGCTGGCCTACTGGTGGATGGGCGGCGCCGACTGGCAGATCATGGCCCAGAACGGCCAGCTGGACCCGGTGACGGCGCGGCTGCTGCTGTTCGGCTTCGTCATCGCGGCGCTGGCCAAGTCGGCGCAGCTGCCGTTTTCGCCGTGGATCGCCCGTGCCCTGGAAGGGCCGACCCCGTCTTCGGCGATTTTCTACGGCGCGCTGATGATCCACGCCGGGGTGTTCCTGCTGGCGCGGCTGGAGCCGGTGCTGGTGCAGGTGCCGGACGTGATGCTGATGCTGGTCGCGGCCGGTGGCCTGACCACCTTGTACGCGACGCTGTGCGGGCTGGTGCAGAGCGACGTCAAGTCGGCGCTGCTCTACGGCAGCCTGGGCCAGGTCGGGCTGATGGTGCTGGCGATCGGCCTGGGCGGCTTTGACCTCGCGGTCGGCTACGCCTGCCTGCATGCGCTGTTCCGCGCCTGGCAATTCCTGCGGGCGCCGTCCTATCTGCAGCTCCTGCGGCAGCCGGCGCCGCCGGTGGCGGCCTGGCTGGGGCGGCAGCAATGGTTGTATACCGGCGCGCTGCAGCGGTTCTGGCTGGAGCATCTGGCCGACGGCCTGCTGCTGCGGCCGACGGTGTCCCTCGGCCGGGACATGCGGGCGCTGGATGAGAACGTGTTCGAGCCGATGCTGGCGGCGGCGCAGCCGCTGCAGCCGGGGGAAACCCTGGTTCAGGGCCACGGTCTGGCCGGCCGCTTCCTGGTCGGCCTGGCCGGGCGGCTGGGGGCGCTGGAGGAAAGGCTGATCCTGGGGGATGGCGGCGGCTTCCTCGGCCGGGCGCTGCAGCGCGTTTCCGGCTACCTGCTGACCATCGACGCGCTGATCGAGCAACCCCGTTACCTGATGCTGATGGTGATGGCGACTTTCGTGGTGATTCTGTGAACGAGCTTTCCTGGAGCGGGCAACTGCCCTTTCCCCTGTTGTTCAGCCTGCAGGCCCTGCCCTGGGTCGGGGCGCTGGCGGTGTGGCTGTACCGGGATCGCCCCTGGTCGCGCTGGCTGGGGCGGGGCGTGGCGCTGGCGGAGCTGGCGCTGGCCGGGGTGCTGGTGGCCAGGCTGGACGCGGGCAACCCGGTGATGCAGTTCGCCGAGCGGCTGGACGGCCTGGGCTACCACGTCGCCGCCGACGGCATGAGCGCCCTGTTCGTGCTGCTGGCGGCGCTGGTCGTCGTGCTGCTGACGCTCTACGGCATGGTGCGGCAGGTGATTTCCTTCGGCCAGCTGCTGGCGGTGATGCTGGCCTTCGAGGGCAGCCTGATGCTGATGCTGCTGACGCTGAATCTGGCCTGGTTCCTGCTGGCCTGGGGGCTGCAGCTGGCCTTGCTGACTTATCTGATGCACTTCTGGGCGACGACGCTGGAGCGGCGGCATGCGCTGTCGCGCTTCGTCCAGTATCAGGTGCTGGGCTGGTTCCTGTTCATCGCCGGCTGCGTGGTGCTGGGCTGGAATCACGCCGACGTCACCGGTGGCCGCTGGAGCTTCGACCTGTTTGACCTGGAGCGGGTGCCGCCGGAGGGCAAGTTCCAGTCCGCGGCCTTCTTCCTGCTGTTCTACGGGCTGGCGGTGCGGACGCCGCTGTTCCCGCTGCACGGCTGGCTGCCCAACCAGACCCGCCACGGCATGCTGGCGGTGGCGCCGGTGATGCTGCTGGGGGTCAAGGTCGGCATCTACGGCATCGCCCGCTTCGTGCTGGCGCTGACGCCGGAGGCGGTGCTGACCTGGCAGCTTTACGTGGTCGCCTTTGCGATGACCGGGATTTTCTACACCGCCTTCCTCGCCTGCCTGCAGACCAACCTGCGCCGGCTGCTGGCGTTCGCGGTGGTCAGCCACACCGGGCTGATCATCATCGGCCTGTTCACGCTGCACCCCAGCGGCCTGCAGGGGGCGATCCTGCTGGCGACCAACTTCGGACTGGCGGTGACGGTGATGCTGTTCATGGTCGGCTTCGTGTTCAAGCGGACCCGGACTTCGGAACTCAGCCTGCTGGGCGGGCTGTTCGACCGGATTCCCTTTGTCGCCGTTGCCTTCCTGGTCGGCGGCCTGTCAATTGTCGGCATGCCCGGCACGCCGGGTTTCGACGCGGCGCACCTGCTCTACGAGGCGGCCATCGAGCGTTTCGGTGCGCTGCCCACCGTCGCTGCGGCGCTGGGGAATGTGGTTGCGGCGGGCTTCCTGCTGTTTGCCTTCCAGAAAGCCTTCCTGGCGCCGCCGCCGGCGGGCAGTCAGGCCATCGAGCCGGTGGCCTGGATCGAATACTGGGTCGGCGGCATTTCCCTCGGGGTGCTGCTGTTGGCCGGCTTCTTCCCCGAGCCCTGGCTGAATCTGACCGACGCCACCACCCGGGCGCTGGTCGCCCGCTTTGCCGGGGGCTGAGACGATGAGTTCGCTGCCGCTGCTCTCCCTGTTGCTCGCGCTGCCGGCCCTCGCCGGGCTGGCGCTGCCCTGGCTGTCCGGGCGCTGGCCACGGCGGTTGGCGCTGGCGGCGGCGCTGCTGGCCCTGGCCCTGGCGCTCTGGGCGGTGGCCCGTTTCGATCCGCTCCGGCCCGGCTTCCAGCTGCTGGAGCAGCGGCTGTGGTGGCCGGGCATCGGCGTCCAGTATCTGGTCGGGGTCGATGGCCTGTCGCTGCTGTTCCTGCCGGCGACGGCGCTCCTGTTCCTGGTGGTGATCTTCGCGACGCCCGTGGCCCGCTCCGGGCTCTACTACAGCCTGCTGCTGTGGCTGGAAGCGGCCACGTTGGGGGTGTTCTGCGCGCTGGACGGGGTGCTGTTCTTCGTCTGCTGGGAGCTGACGGTGCCGCCGCTGTATTTCCTGATCGCGCTATGGGGCGACGGGCCGAGCCGGCGGGCGGTGGCGGCGCGCTATTTCTCGCTGATGCTGGCCGGCGGCGTGCCGCTGCTGTTCGCGCTGGTGGCGCTGGCCACCCAGGCTGGCGGCGGCGAGGGCTTCAACTTCGCGCTGCCCTACTGGTTGCAGCATCCGCCGGGCTACCGCTGGCAGATCGTGATCTTCCTGCTGCTCATCGTCGGCTTCGGCGTCAAGGTGCCTTTCCTGCCCTTCCACACCTGGCTGCCCGGCGTGGCGCTGCAGGGGCCGCCGGCCATCGCCGCCCTGCTGGTCGGGCTGAAGCTGGGGGTGTTCGGCCTGCTGCGCTGGACCTTCCCGCTGCTGCCGGAAGCCGCCAAACTGCTGCACTGGCTGCCCGCCGGGCTGGGGACGCTGGCGATCCTCTACGGCGCCGTCGCCGCGGTGGCCCAGTCCAACCTGCGCTCGATGCTCGCCTACTGGAGCCTTTCCCACGTCGGACTGGCGGTGCTGGCGCTGTCCTCGTTGAACGAGCAGGGCGTGATCGGCGCCACCTGGCTGCTGCTCAATTTCGTTCCGACCGCCGCCGGGCTGTTCCTGCTGCTGGATGCGCTGCTGCTGCGCAGCGGCAGCTTGGACGTTTCCCGGCTGGGCGGCGTGACCCGGACCATGCCGCTGCTGTCGGCGCTGTTCCTGCTGTTCGGGCTGGCGGCGATGGGCATGCCGGGCACCACCGGCTTCCCCGGCGAATTCGCCGCGCTGCTGGGGGCGATCCGCATTCACGCCGGCGCCGCCATGGGCGCGCTGTTCGGCGCCGTGGTCGGCGCCGCCGCCTTCCTGCACCCCTACCGCCAGGCCTTCTTCGGCCCGGCCACCCGCCCGGCAGTGCTGCAGGCCCCGGACCTCAATGGGGCCGAACGCCTGTGGGCGCTGGCGCTGGCCCTGCTCGTCCTCGGCTTCGGCCTCTTCCCCACCCCCTTGCTCCGCATCCTCCAACCCGCCGCCGCCGCCTGGTTGCGGGGGCTGGGGTAAGGCCGGGGGCGGGGCGAGCGATTCCTGTCGTTTTTCGTCAGTTCTCAGTCTTCACGCCTATGTGCAGATGACCAATCATGTTCATCTGCTGATTCAGGCTGATGAAGCGGCTGGGATAACCGTGGTACGTCCCGCGGTTTTGTTAACTATGAGAGTGCTTGCAATTCCAAGGCGCAGCGGGTTATATTCCAAAGTATTATTTTTAAGGCCATTGATTGTTTTTGTTGTTTTTTAATGTTGCCTAAGTCCTGTCTATGTCACAAGAGCATTATTGGAAAGAATTCTTTCGACTCAAGGTCCATGTTAACTACCTTGAGCTTCACCTTGGTCGCGCCGAATACATAGATCGTGCAGTAAAGATGTTCTTGGCCGTTACTTCAGGCGGAAGCATTGGTGCCTGGGTTATCTGGAAGGAGTTCGCATTCCTGTGGGGATTCCTCATTGCTGCTTCGCAGGTGCTTAATGCCATCAGGCAATTCTTGCCGTATAAGGATCGCCTTCGTTCCGTGTCAGGATTGCTCAACGATATGGAAGAGTTGTTCTTGCATATGGAAATTAAGTGGCTTGATATTGCTGCGGGGAAATTGACTAGCGATGAAACTAATAAAATCCTTTCAGGTATTCGAAGTCGTAGACTAAAAGCGATCAAGAAGCACTTTCCTTCAAGCGTTATTCCAGAAAATAAAAATTTCTTCGCTCAAGCGGAAGTAAAGGCTCGCACCTATTTTGACAATTTCTATGGACAGGAGAATGAGCATGACTATACCCAAGAAACCGACGCAGCCTTTGAGCAGGTCACCTCAACCGATGGTTGAGCGACGACTCCCTGAACCAAAGCAGACTCCGCCAATGCCAAAAGTACAGCCACCAAAAAAATAGGATTCACCCATCAATCCAGCAGGCTGCGCGAAAATTCACACGGGCTGGTGATTTAAAATGTTAGACGCCATAACCCGGAATACGACGTACCCTTCGATAGATATCTGGGATGTTTTATATGACAATTGGCATATATGCTGGGACGCTATATTTTGATGATGGCTCGAATGACAGTATAACTGTTAATCGCCTCATTCTCCGCAATAGAGAGGTTGCATTTCATTTCAACGCGACATGGGGTGGAATGACAATGCGTATTGAGGTCGATGGTGTTGCGGTTTGCGACGGTAATTGTTATATCTCAGAAAGTATAGCCCCCCGGACAATTGAGGCAGGGTTTTATCCGGTTATTATAAAGTTGTGTGTATTAGAGCGTTGTCAAAATACTTTGTACGTCGAGGGATTCTGGAAAACAAAGGTTGCTGACATTGGGTTTTCCGGTGATTTGGAAGGTTTTAATAAGTGATCAAAAAACAAGGGGCAGACCACGGTTTTCATCTGCACAACTCAAAACCATGGTCCGTCCCTTTTTTTCTTGTTTTTCTAACATGGAGATCAAGCCGACCTGCTTCCCCTACGCTCCAGCGGTCGGTTTGGCTTTACGTTAGCCCTCTCTACAACAAACGGAGATTTACTCGTGGCTGCAAACATCACCTTCATTGAGCAGAGCGCACCGATTGATGAATATGGCCGAGCCTTATATGCCGTAAGTCGATCAGTCCTGCGCGCTCTCATTGATTCTATTTCCGACGAAGACTTGACCGACCTAAATACTCCACTTGGAGACGTTCGGATGCGACAGGTCGCAAAAGTAGCCCGATTGGAGCGGGACAAGGGGATGCGCGGTGATGGATTTGAATGGGCTGTTCATGAAGCGGTACTTGGTAAAGAGCCTAGCGTCATAAAACCGATAAGCGAAGCAATGCGGCGCGCGTCAAAGTATGTCAAGGATGCAGCCCCTTCGTCGTTGCTCTTCGGCCAGGAGCGTGCAAAGTATCTTGGGTTCATGGATGCGGTTGTGGACGAAGCCGGAACGGACTCTTTCCTATTACCACAGGGCAGCGGCAAACCATTTCGTTTCGGGCCGTGGGTTTCAGTTGCAGCTCGTGGTCATATTGCCGAGCCACTCCTTAACGATCGCATCAAGAAGATTTGGAAAACAGATCTTTTCCTGTCTGCGGAAGGCGATCCTCGGCACTTCGCAGCAACCGTCAAATCAAATTTTGCTCAACTTGAAGGCGGGCAGGGGCTCCGAATTGGTATCGTTCCTGAGTCGACGCACTTCAATAATGCAAGTGGGGTGCGTTACAGCCAAAAGCATGGTCTCTGGCTCGTGACGTTGGCCGATCCAAACGGTTTCATGG
>JBEBBF010000085.1:0-7513 GCA_041158545.1 Pseudomonadota bacterium
TTGGCCTGTTCAGCAGCTACCGGTTCCGTGGTATCGACCAAACCTTCGGCAAGCCCGCCCTGCAAGGTGGTTTTGACTACGCTCACGAAAGCGGTTTCTACGCTGGTAACTGGAATTCCAACGTTTCCTCCGGCGCTGGCTTCCCTGACGGCAACCTGGAAATGGACTTCTACGCCGGTTACAAGACCGCCGTTGGCCCGATCGCCCTGGACGTCGGTACCCTGCTGTACTACTACCCGGGTTCCGAAGGCAAGGTTCTGGGCACCAACGCCAAGTCCGGCGCAGTCAAGAATCACGAAATCTACCTGGGCGCCACCTGGGAATTCCTGACCCTGAAGTACTCCCAGTCCGTGTCCGACTACTTCTCCCTGCGTGGTTGGGACAACACCGGTGCCTCCACCGGCCAATCCACCAAGGGCACCGGCTACCTGGACCTGTCCGCTGCCTATGACCTGGGCGACGGCTGGGGCGTCAATGCCCACATGGGTCACCTGAACCTGAAGAACGGCTACAAGGGCAGCTACACCGACTGGAAGGTCGGCGTGACCAAGGATCTGTCCGGCTGGGTTGTCGGTGCCGCTGTGGTGGGTACCAACGCTGCTGGCAGCTGCTCCGCTTCCGCGACCGACTATCAGTTCTACTGCTTCACCAATTCCAACTCCGCGACGGCAGCTGGTGGTCTGAATCTGGGTTCCAAGACCAAGGATTCTGGCGCCAACACCGTGGTTCTGTCCGTTTCCAAGACGTTCTAATCTGGTTTGACCTCTTCCCGCTGGTGCACCGGCCGGCGTCGGCGGGAAGAAAAAACTACAACTCTCCTAATGAGGATTTAACCCATGAAATTCGTAACCGCCATCATCAAGCCGTTCAAGCTTGACGAAGTGCGTGAAGCCCTGTCCGCCATCGGCGTTCAAGGCATCACCGTTACTGAAGTGAAGGGCTTCGGCCGGCAGAAGGGGCACACCGAGCTGTATCGCGGTGCCGAATATGTCGTCGATTTCCTGCCCAAGGTAAAGATTGAAGCCGCCATCAAGGACAGCCTGCTCGACCAGGTGATCGAAGCCATCGAGAAGTCCGCCAGCACCGGCAAGATCGGCGACGGCAAGATCTTCGTCTACGACCTCGAACAAGTCATCCGTATCCGCACCGGCGAAACCGGTGAAGACGCCCTGTAAGGAGCCTCGACATGAAACGTCTGTTTGCCATCCTGGCCTTGCTGGGCGCCGTCAGTTTCGGCGCACCGGCCTGGGCCGCTGAAGAAAAGGCCGCCACCCCGGTCGCCGCCGCAGCAGAAGCCAAGCCCGCTGCTGCCGCTCCGGCCGCTGCCCCTGCCGCCGCACCGGCTGCTGCCGCTCCGGCCGCTGCCCCTGCCGCCGCACCGGCTGCTGCCGCTGCTGAAGCCGCCCCGGCCGACGCCGCCCCCGCTCCGGTACCCAACAAGGGCGACACCGCCTGGCTGCTGGTCTGTACCGCCCTCGTCATCCTGATGTCCATCCCCGGCCTCGCCCTGTTCTACGGCGGTCTGGTCCGCTCCAAGAACATGCTGTCGGTGCTGATGCAGGTCTTCGTGATCTTCTCGCTGATCAGCGTGCTGTGGGTCATCTACGGCTACAGCATCGCCTTCACCGAGGGTAACGCCTTCTTCGGCAGCCTCGACAAGCTATTCCTGAAGGGCATCACGCCGGACTCCGTCGCCGCCACCTTCAGCAAGGGCGTGGTCGTACCGGAACTGGCCTACGTTCCCTTCCAGGGCGCGTTTGCAGCCATCACCGTGGCGCTGATCGTTGGCTCCTTCGCCGAACGGATCAAGTTCTCCGCCGTGCTGCTGTTCTCCGTGCTGTGGTTCACCTTCTCCTACCTGCCGATCGCCCACATGGTGTGGTACTGGGCGGGTCCGGACGGCTACATCGACGCTGACGCTGCCGACAAGCTGAACGCCACCGCCGGTTTCCTGTTCCAGAAGGGCGCACTTGATTTCGCCGGCGGCACCGTCGTGCATATCAACGCTGCGGTTGCCGGCCTGGTCGGCGCCATCCTGGTGGGCAAGCGGATCGGTTTCGGCCGCGAATCCTTCGCCCCGCACAGCCTGACCATGACCGTCATCGGCGCCTCCCTGCTGTGGTTCGGCTGGTTCGGCTTCAACGCCGGCTCCGCGCTGGAAGCCAACGGCTCCGCCGCCCTGGCCTTCACCAACACCTGGGTTGCCACCGCTGCGGCCACCATGTCCTGGCTGATCGTTGAATGGATCTTCAAGGGCAAGCCCTCCGGCCTCGGCGCTGCATCCGGTGCTGTCGCAGGTCTGGTTGCCATCACCCCCGCTGCCGGCTTCGTCGGCGTGGTCGGTGCCATCGTGATCGGTCTGCTGGCTGGCGTGCTCTGCCTGTGGGGTGTGAATGGTCTGAAGCGCCTGATCGGTGCAGACGACTCCCTGGACGTCTTCGGCGTGCATGGCGTCGGCGGCATCATGGGCGCCACGCTGACCGGCGTGTTTGCCGACCCCGCCCTGGGCGGCACCGGCATCTACGACTACGTGGCCAACAAGGCAGCCGAAACCTACTCCATCGCCGATCAAGTGATCGTGCAGCTGACCGCAGTCGGCACCACCGTGGTGTGGTCCGCCGTGGTGGCCTTCGTGGCCTACAAGCTGGTGGATATCTTCATCGGCCTGCGTGTGCCGGAAGACGAAGAGCGCGAAGGCCTGGACATCACGTCCCACGGCGAAACCGCCTACCACCACTAAGCCACACAATTTCTCTTCTCTCCTTTCGGGCACCTCGCGGTGCCCGTTTTTTTTAGTTGATCGCGCCTTGCCCTTGCCGGGGAAGGCGCGATGAATCATTTGGGGTAAGGTCAATGATGCACGGGTAACAGCCCCTGGCCGTGCATCAGCTCACGTCCGGAATGGGGAAACTCGTCTGTCTTGGCAGCATGAGGCCGGTGTATGCTCGCACGTCATTTGCAGATGTCGTTGCGAGAAAGCCATGGAGCGGATATTCATCAGCTACAGCCATTTGGACGAAAAATGGAAAAATCGGGTCGTAAAGCACCTGAATGTGTTGGCCGAGGAAGGGCTGATTGTCTGGGATGACCGCAAGATTTCAGCCGGTGCCGAATGGCTCAAGGAAATTGAAGAGGCCATGGATCATTGCGAGGTTGCGCTGCTTCTCATCTCGCCGGATTTCCTGACTTCAGACTTCATAACGCGCAACGAAATACCCAAGCTCTTGGAACGCCGGGAAAATGAGGGTGTGCGGGTTATCCCGGTAATTGTCTCTGCTTGTCAGTGGACGAAAAAACTGACACTCAAAGACATCCAGGGCCGCCCCAAGGACGGTAAGCCCCTGGCAGAAATGACCAAACCCAAAGCAGAGTCAGCGCTTTCAGCTTTGGCCGGCGAAATCCACGACCTGCTGCAAGCCGCAACCACACCCCCCACGCCCGCCGCGACAGGGCCAGAGACTGGGAAAACACCGCCCCAAGCCAAAACCGACCTCACCCACCTCCCCGTCGCCGCCCCCCACTTCCTGGGCAGAACCACGGAACTAGCCGAGTTGGATGCCGCCTGGGCAGACGCAGGCAAGACTGCCGTCTTCCAGCTCATCGCCCCCGGTGGCACCGGCAAGACGGCACTGATGAATCGCTGGCTGGACCAGATGCGGGCCGAAGGCTGGCGCGGCGCGGCGAAAGTCTTTGGCTGGAGCTTCTACAGCCAGGGCAGTGGCGACGACCGGCAGGCTTCGGACGACGGCTTTTTGGCGGCGGCGCTGGCATTCTTTCAAGTCTCCATCGCCGCCAGTGTCGGCGCCTGGGACAAGGGCGTGGCCCTGGCGGCTGCCTTGCAGCGCAGCCGCGCCCTGCTGGTGCTGGACGGCCTGGAGCCCCTGCAATACCCACCCACCGACCAAGCCCTGCCCGGCGAACTGAAAGCTAGCGGCCTCAAGGCTCTGCTCACCACCCTGGCCCGCAGCGGCCAGCCCGGTCTGGTGCTGCTCACCAGCCGGGAGGCGCTGAAGGATGTGGCAGGCTGGCTGCATCAGGCAGAAGACAATCCCGGCGGCACGGTGCGGCTGCGGGATTTGGGCAATCTTTCGGACAGCGACGGCGCCCGGCTCTTGCACAAGCTGGGGGTAGAGTGGGCCGGCGCGGCGAAAATAGGCCCGGACGACGCGGAACTGCTGGCCGTGAGCCAAACACTCCAGGGTCACGCCCTGACCCTGAGTCTGGTCGGTACCTACCTGAAAAGCGCCAAGGGCGGCGATGTGCGCCGCTGGCCGGAACTGGATTTCGCCCGCGCCAACGACAAAAGCCTGAAAGGCCACGCCTTCCACGCCGTCGCCACCTACGAAACCTGGTTCCAGCGCGAAGGCGCGGCCGGCGCGCGGGAACTGGTGGCCCTGCGCCTGCTCGGTTACTTCGACCGCCCCGCCAGCCGTGCCAACCTGGCCGCCCTCACCGCCGCCCCGGCTATCGACGGCCTGACTGAAGCCCTGGTGGGTCTGGATGCCGACGACTGGCACATCACCCTCAGCCACTTGCAGGACGCCGGACTGGCCCAGTTCGACGCCCAATCCGGCAGCCTGGACGCCCACCCCCTGATCCGGGAATACCTGGCCCACGCCCTGCGTAGCCATCAGCCCGATGCCTGGCGCGAAGGCCATAAGCGCATTTACGAGCAACTAAAACGGGACACGCCCCACCGCCCAGAAGGTCTGGCCGGCTTGCAGCCGCTCTATCAGGCGGTGGCCCATGGCTGTCTGGCGGGGCTGCAGCAGGAGGCGTGCGACGAGATTTATTGGAACCGGATCAGCCGAGAGGGAGAAGCCTATGCGGTCAAGAAACTCGGCGCCTTCGCGGCTGACCTGGGGGCGGTGGCCTGTTTTTTTGACTCGCCCTGGAACCAGCCCGCCGCCGCCCTGAGCGAGGCCGCCCAAGCTTGGCTGCTCAACGAAGCCGCTTTCAGCCTGCGCGCCCTGGGCCGACTGGACGAGGCGCTGCAACCGATGCGGGTTTCCGGCGAAATGGATGTCAAGCGGAGCGAATGGATAGGCGCCGCCACCAGCTTCAACAACCTGAGTGAGCTGCAATTGAGCCTGGGCCGCCTAGCCGCCGCCGTGTCGGATGGCCGCGCCGCCCTGGACCATGCCGAGCGCAGCGGCGATGCCTTCTATCGGATGACTACGCGCACCGCCCTGGCCGACGCCCTGCACCAGCACGGCCAGCCGGCCAGCGCCGAGTTCCAAGAGGCCGAAAAGGTGTTCCAGGCCGCCGAAGCCTTGCAGGCCGAGCACCAGCCCCAGTACCCGCTGCTCTACTCGGTGCGGGGTTTTCAGTATTGCGATCTACTGCTGGCCGAGGCGGAGCGGGCGGCTTGGTGTGGGGGCGAATTCATTTGCCCGTGCGCAAGCTCGTCCTCGGTGGGCCTTGCGCCAGGCCCGGCAGCCTGGTGTAGGGGCGAACTTGTTCGCCCAGGAACTGAGGATGCGTCGCGGGCGAATAAATTCGCCCCTACAGCGGTGCTGCAAAGCTGCGCGGCGGTCAAGGCGCGGGCGGCGCAAGCGCTGGCGTGGGCGGAAATACACCTGGGGCCGCTCGACATCGCCCTCGACCACCTAACCCTGGCCCGCTGCGCCCTTTACGCCGGCCTGATCCAGGGCCAGCCGCCCGATCCAGTCGCCCAAGCCCATGCCGAGCAAGCCCTCGCCGGCCTGCGTGCCGCCGGCAGTCAGCACCACATTCCCCGAGGCCTCCTCACCCGCGCCTGGCTGCGCGCCAGCCTGAACGACCCTGCCGGCGCCCAGGCCGATCTGGACGAAGCCCAGCGCATCGCCGAGCGGGGCAACATGAAACTGCACCAAGCCGACATCGCCCTCCACCGCGCCCGCCTCTTCGCCGACCGCGACGCCCTGACCAAGGCCCGCACCCTGATCAAAGAATGCGAATACTTCCGCCGCCTGCCGGAGTTGGAAGAGGCGGAAGCGGCGGCACGCCATTGGCCGCTGCCCGCGCCCCAGGTTTCCATTTCGTAGTTCCGCAAACCCTTATCTCTTCACGAAGGAAATGCCATGTCCAAGCAAGCCCCGCTCCCTGAGTGCCAAGCAACGGAATCCAAGCTATCAAGCAGCATCCCCAAACTTGCCATCGCCTGCCAGGGTGGTGGCGCCCACACGGCGTTTACCGCCGGGGTGCTGGCTTACCTGTTCCTGTCCTTCCAGTATTTCCAGGACACCAAAAAGAAACAGCCTTTCGACTTGATCGGACTGTCCGGTACCTCGGGTGGGGCAATTACGGCAGCCATGGCCTGGAGCGATCCTGGTAACGCAAGCCAACCCTGGGCCGAGGGTGCGCGCCGGGCGCTGCGGTTTTGGCAAAACAACAAGGCGGGTGAAGGTTTGCTCAAACATCCCCAACCTTTGTGGCTGAACGAGGATTTCAATAACGCTCTGGCCCAATTCAATGCAGTGTTCAGCGACTTCATCCCGAAAGTACAGTTTCCGGCCAACAAATTATTGTCCGACCAGACCCGGGCACGGATGGGTGGTGACATCCGCGATGCTTTGGGTTCTCAAACCGAGACAATTCAGGGTCGCAAAGGCATGAAGATTTTTATTGGCGCCAGCGACATCGTGAACCATGGAGGTCGTCCGGACGGCGCTTTCACCGCCTTTCCGTTGCCGAATCAGACACTGGAGATTTCCCATTTGCTGGCGAGCGCGGCGATTCCCGAGCTTTTCCTGCCGATGGAAATTCCCGTCGCGGGAGGCATGCGCTACTTCTGGGATGGTCTGTATTCCCAGAACCCGCCGATCAATGCGTTCTTCAATGCCAACAAGGCCGGCAAGCCTGCTACCAAGGACGACAAGCCTGACCTGCTGTGGGTCATCCAGATCAATCCTTCCGAATACGTGCCGAGCAACGGTGAAGATTTTCCGCAAACTCCGCGCCAGGTAGAAGACCGCCGCAACGAGCTGATCGGCAACGTTTCGCTTGGGCACGAATTACGTCAGATCGAGCAGGTCAACAGGATGTATGCCGAGCTGCCAACTGGCTTGAAAAATTACAAACCTGTGACTTTCAGCCTGATTCCTCTGAAAGCGCTGGAGGGTTACCGGCTCGACTACAACTCCAAAATGAATCGGGACACGGATTTTATCGACGCTTTAATTCGCCACGGCGCCGAGACGGCTTTTGAGTACGCCACCAAAGGGTGGCTGGTTTCACCTTGCGCCCACCGGGCGGACCGGCGTGCCGAAGCCGTCCAATATGCAAACCCAGACTGGCCAACGCTGGACGATTTGGCTGGGTATCTGAAGGACGAACCCATCCTCAAGCGCATCTGGGGCAAGGACTGATCCTTTTTGACCGCCTTTACGTCAGGCCCTGTGCCCCCCGAAGAGTACGGTTCACGCGCTGAATTTTGTCATTTCCGGCGTTGCCGAATTTGAAACACCAGGAGAATCACCATGGAAGCAGATCTGAAGAGCCAGATCAATTTGCAGCTGAATGCGTCGCAAGT
>JBEBBF010000086.1:0-2538 GCA_041158545.1 Pseudomonadota bacterium
CTCAAGGGCTACGGCTATCGCCCGATCCGCATGCCCATCGTCGAACCGACGCCGCTGTTCAAGCGGGCCATCGGCGAAGTCACCGACATCGTCGAAAAGGAAATGTATTCCTTCACCGACAGCCTCAACGGCGAAGCACTGACGCTGCGCCCGGAAGGCACCGCCGGCTGTGTCCGGGCGCTGATCCAGCACAATCTGGCCGCCCAATCGCCGCAGCGGCTGTATTACTTCGGGCCGATGTTCCGCCACGAGCGGCCGCAAAAGGGGCGTTATCGCCAGTTTCATCAGGTCGGGGTCGAGTCCTTTGGCTACGCCGGCCCGGACATCGATGCGGAAATGATCCTGATGGGCGCCCGGCTGTGGGCTGATCTCGGGCTGGAAGGCATCGAACTGCAGATCAACAGCCTCGGACAGCCGGAAGAGCGGGCACGCCACCGGGCCGACCTGATCGCCTATTTCTCCGCTCACGAAGCTCAGCTCGACGAGGACGCCCGCCGCCGGCTGCACAGCAACCCGCTGCGCATCCTCGACAGCAAGAATCCGGAAATGCAGGCGCTTTGCGCTGCGGCGCCGAAGCTGATCGACTACCTCGGCGAGGCCTCACTGGCCCACTTCAACGGGGTGCAGCAGGTGCTGCGCGATTGCGCCATTCCTTTCACGGTCAATCCCCGGCTGGTGCGCGGCCTCGATTACTACAACCTGACGGTGTTCGAGTGGGTGACCACCCAGCTGGGTGCCCAGGGTACGGTGTGCGCTGGCGGCCGTTACGACGGGCTGGTCGGCCAGTTGGGCGGCAAGCCGACGCCGGCCTGCGGTTTCGCGATGGGCGTCGAGCGTTTGATTGCGCTGATCCGCGATGCCGGCGGCGAGCCGACCGCGGCGGCGCCGGATGTGTATCTGGTGCATCAGGGTGAAGCGGCAACCCGGCTGGCCTATCAGGTCAGCGAGCAGTTGCGCGACCAGGGTATCGATGTGCTGTTCCATTGCGGTGGCGGCAGCTTCAAGTCGCAAATGAAGAAGGCCGACGCCAGCGGCGCCGCCTTTGCCGTGATCATCGGCGACAATGAGGCAGCAGCAGGGCAGGTCCAGCTGAAATACCTGCGCGATGAGGGCATGGGCCAAAAGCAGTTGCCGGTGGAAGACCTGGCGCTGGCGATTGTGGACAATCTGATTGATGCGGACGAAGAGGAAAACTGATGGCGACCTACGATCTTGAAGAACAGGAACAGATCGACAATCTGAAGGCCTGGTGGAAGCTGTACGGCAACCTGGTGACGTCGGCCTTGCTGGCCGTCGCGGTGGCTGCAGCGGGTTGGCAGGGCTGGAACTGGTATCAGCGCAATCAGGCGGCCCAGGCTTCGGTGATCTTCAACGCGCTGCAGCAGGCGGTGTATGCCCGGGATACCCAGAAAATCAAGGTGACGGCGGGTGAATTGGCCGAGAAATTCGGCAGCACCACCTATGCGCCGCTCGGTGCGCTGATTTCGGCACGGGCCCTGCTGGATGCGGGTGACGTGAAGACTGCGCATACCCAGCTGAGCTGGGCGGTGAGCCACGGCGACAACGAAGTGCGCGATCTGGCCCGGCTGCGTCTGGCCGCGGTGATGCTGGACGAAAACACCCCTGACGAGGCGCTGAAGCAGCTGGATGCCACGCCGGCTCCGGCCTTTGCCGCCCGTTATGCAGAAATGCGGGGCGACATCCTGGCCATTCAAGGCAAGAAGGCGGAAGCCCGTCAGGCCTACAAGCAGGCGGTGGACAAGCTGACCGGCGAGGCCGTTGGCAACGACAGCCGTCCGCTGACGCCTTATCGTGACATCGTCCAGCAGAAGCTGGATTCCCTTGGGGAGAATGGCTGATGCGCCAGCCCTTGATGCTCCTGGCGGTGAGTGCGGCCCTGGTGCTGGGGGGCTGTTCATCGCTGAATCCTTTTGTCGGTACCAGCAAGGTCAAGAAGGCCGAACTGCAGGCGTTCAAACCCAGCAGCGAGGTCAAGGTCCAGTGGACCCAGAGCGTCGGCAAGGGTGGCGGTGAATCCTTCGTGCCGGTGGTGCGGGGCAAGGATGTCTTTGCCGCCACCGCGGACGGTACCCTGTTGCGCCTGGAAGACGGCAAGCTGAAATGGCGGGTTCAGGCCGGCCAGTCCCTGTCTTCCGGGGTGGGTAGCGATGGCAAGCTGGTGGTGGTCGGCACCGCCAGCGGCGACATCCTGAGCTTTTCCGCCGAAACCGGGCAGCCGTTGTGGCAGGCCAAGGTCAGCAGCGAAGTGCTGGCGCCGCCGGTGGTCGGGGAGTCGATGGTTGTGGTCCGCAGTGGCGACAACCGGGTTTACGGCTTTGACCTGAACGATGGCAAGCGCAAATGGGTTTATCAGCGCAATACCCCGGCGCTGGCGCTGCGCAATTACGCCAGCCCGGTGCTGGCTGAACGCTTTGCCTTCGTCGGCTTCCCCGGCGGCAAGCTGGTTGCCTTGTCGCTGATCAGCGGCGCCCCGATGTGGGAGGGCACGGTGGCCTTGCCCAAGGGCGCTACCGAACT
>JBEBBF010000087.1:0-10299 GCA_041158545.1 Pseudomonadota bacterium
AGAACGCCAAGCGCTTCGACAAGGTCATGCTGAAGACCAAGACGGTGGCGGTCGATGCCAAGGATGACGGCTTGTACGTCAAGTTCGAGGGCGAAGGCGCCCCGACCGAAGCGGTCAAGTACGACATGATCCTGCAAGCCGCCGGCCGGGCGCCGAACGGCAGGAAGATCGCCGCCGAGAAGGCGGGCGTCATCGTCACCGACCGCGGCTTCATCCCGGTCGATGCGCAGATGCGGACCAACGTCCCGCACATCTTCGCCATCGGCGATGTCGTCGGCCAACCCTTGCTGGCCCACAAGGCCGTGCATGAAGCCCACGTCGCCGCCGAAGTCGCCGCCGGCCACAAGGCCGCGTTCGACGCCCAGGTCATCCCCGGCGTCGCCTACACCCATCCCGAAGTCGCCTGGGTCGGTTACACCGAAGAACAGGCGAAGAAGGAAGGGCGCAAGGTCGAAACCGCCAAGTTCCCCTGGGCCGCCAGCGGTCGCGCCATCGCCAACGGCGCCGACTACGGCTTCACCAAGCTGATCTTCGACGCCGAAACCCACCGGGTCATCGGCGGCGCCATCGTCGGCCCCTCGGCCGGCGACATGATCGGCGAAGTCTGCCTGGCCATCGAAATGGGCGCGGACGCCGTGGACATCGGCAAGACCATCCACCCGCACCCGACGCTCGGCGAAACCGTAGGCATGGCCGCCGAAGTCGCCCACGGTAGCTGTACCGACGTCCCCCCGGCACGGAAAAAGTAGTCGCTTCCCTGCACAAAAGACAAAAGGCGCTGCGGCGCCTTTTGTTCGTTTACCCGGCGGGAAACCCGACCGGAGCGGTTGCAAGACCCGGCGTCTAGATCCGGAACCGTTCCACCACCTGGCGCATCTGGCTGGCCAGACGCTCCAGTTGCACCGCCGCCTCGGCGGTCAGGCTCGCCGCCCCGTTGTTTTCCTGGATCATCCTGGCCACCCGCTCGACGTGGCTGGCGATATCGTTACTGGCCGCACTTTGTTCTGACAGCGACGAGGAAATGTCGTCCACCAGGGCAATGACGTGGTCCGCGCCGGTTTCGATTTCCTTGATTGCATTGCCGGCCTCCTCGGCCAGCGCCAGACTGCCTCTGGCCTGATCGACGGCAACGGACATCGCCGTCACCACCGAAGTCGAACTGGCCTGGATGTTACCGATCATCGTTGCGATTTCCTCGGTCGCATTCCGCGTCCGCTCTGCCAGTTTCCGCACTTCATCGGCCACGACGGCAAAGCCCCGGCCCTGTTCCCCCGCCCGCGCCGCTTCAATCGCGGCATTCAGTGCAAGCAGGTTGGTCTGATCGGCAACCTCCTTGATGACCTGGACTACCGCGGAAATTTGCGAGGATTGCGCGGTCAGGTGGTCAATGGACGACGAGATTTCCCGGACTGTCGTTGCGATGTGGGTCATTTCCGCGGCCGCATTGCGGATCACATCGCCCCCTTCGAGCGACAGTTTCCCCGAGAGGCGGGAGGCGCTTTCCGCTTCCCGCGCATTGCTGGAGATGTGATTGATGCTGACCGTCACCTCCTCGACCGTTGCGGCCATGGCCGAAGTCGATTCGCTCTGCAGCGACGAACTGGCGGCGACTTGCCGCGAAGAGGCCGACAGGCGCAATGCCGCATCGGAGACTTCTAAAGCGCTGCCCTGGATGCTGCGGAATGCCGCCCGCAGCGTGGACAGCAACTGGTTGAACGAATGGGCGGTCACCCCGACTTCATCGTGGCGCACCACTTTCATGGACAAGGTGAAATCCGCGCTTTTCTCGACATCGGTGATGGTGCGCTGCAGTTCGGCCAGCGGAATGACGATGGCCCGCACCGTCAGCAAGGCGACCAAAACACCAACGGCGATTGAGGCCAGAGCGACGATGGCGAATACCAGATTCGACTGCCGGACGGTGGCGGCCAGCTCGGCCTTGCGCGCCTCGGACCAGGCACTGGCTGCCTTCACGGTTTCGTCCACGCCGCTGCGGTGTTCGGCATAGATCACCTTCAGCTCGTCCAGCGCACGCCGCGCCTGGGTTTCATCCCCCGCAAAGGCCGCTGGCAGGAACCGCTTCTCCAGCGCCAGCCAGTACAAATCCGCCTTTTCCCTTTGCCTGCCGAACAGCGTCGCGACCACCGCATGATCCAGCGCGGACGATCTGGCCCGCCAGTAGGCGTTGCGCTCGTCGAAATCCCTGCGCAACTGCCGGAAACGTTCGGCGACTTCCCGGCGATTGCTCGCGGGGGCTTGCATCACTTCGTTGGCGACGAGTTGCGCTTCAATCAGGTACAGCGGTGGCGGCAGGATGTCGGACACGATGTCCTTGCCGTCCCCCATGAGCCCCGCTGCGGTTTCCACACTGCGCAGCGCGACCATCCCCTGGGCGAACAGGATGACGATCCCGGCAGAGAAAATCGCGATAAGCATCCATAGCCGATTTCTGACCGATTCACGGGGTGTTTTCATTGCCGACTCCTGTCTCCACAAGCGCAAGTGAAGCGATGCGCGCCACAAAGCGCGCATCCACACCCCTCAGCCTACCAAAGAAAAAATCAACGCTAAAACCGGAATTACCCATCAAGATCAATGGCATGCGCGCCAGACGCCCCGAAAAATGCCAGGCGGGACAAGCGGAAGCCGGCGTCCCGAAGCAGCCCGAACCGCCCCTCAATCCCGATCAAAATCCCAGAGCTGGTGGGCGTCGAGTTGCAGGCGGTAGTGGAGTTCGCGGGCTTCGAGGCGGGTTTGCTGGGCGGTGAGGCTGGCTTCGTTGGCGAGGCGGCGGGCGGTGAGGACTTCGCTCAACTGGCCTTCGCCGAGTGCGTAGGCGCGGGCCTGGAGGTCGGCGAGTTGTTGCAGCCGGGTGGCGCTGTCGGCCAGGCCCTGCCAGTTGCGATAGGCGGCGAGGGCGTCGAGGTAGAGGCCGCCGATTTCGGCGCCGAGGCGCTGGCGCACCGCTTCCGCCTGGCGGGAAAGGGCGATGGCGTGCTGCTGCGCGACTTCGCTGCCGGCGCGGCGGGCGCCGCCGGGGAGCGGGATGCTCAGCGTCAGCCCGACGACCTTTTCGTCGCCGCCCCGCTCCTGGCTCCAGCGCAGGCCCAGCGTCGGGTCGGGCAACTGGTCGGCGCGGCTGCGCTCGGCGCCCAGCTCGGCGCGGCGGGCTTCCTGTTCCGCCAGCGCCAGTTCGTGGCTGTGCGCCAGCACCGCCTGCAGCCAGCCGGCTTCGTCACCGGACACCGGCTCGGGCGGCAGTTCGGCCACCTGCGCCGGCAGCGCGATGCCGGGAAAGCGGCGGTGCAGCGCCTGTTCCCGGTTCTGCTGCTGCGCCGTCTGCCGCGCCAGTTGGGCTTCCGCCTGGGTCAGCGCCGCGGCGGCCTGGAGTTTTTCCAGCCGGGCGGCATCGCCCAGTTGCTCCCGCCGCGCCACGCTGTCCGCCTGCCGGCGCAGCAGATCGACCTGCAACTGCCACTGCTGCCGGGCTTCCCGCGCCTGCAGCCAGGCAAACCAGGCCTGCAGCAGCAGCCGGCTGCGCTCATGGCGGGCGTCGCCCAGCGCGGTTTCGGCGATGCGGACGCCCTGCGCCCCCAGCTCCGCGTCGATGCCGGCCTTGGCCGGCAGGCGCAGCGGCCGCTCCAGCGCCGCTTCCCACTCGGCGAAATGCTCGCCCGGCGTCACGACCCGGCGTTGCGACCGGCCGTAACGGACCGACCATTCATGCGGCCCGGCTTCCAGCCGGGTCTTTTGCGCAGTTTCCGCCTGGACGCCGGCGTCCGCCGCCCGCACTTCCGGCGCTGCGGCCAGCAGTTTTTCCACCATCGCCGCCGGCGGCAGGTCCGGCGCTTCCGCCGCCCGCGCCACCCCGGCGCAGCACAGGAACAAAAGAAGCAGGCGCCGCATCACAACCACCCCCGCGCCAGCACCGGCGTCAGCCAGTAATAAATCTGCGCCTGCGGCAGCGCCGCGGTCAGCGCCTGCACCAGCGCTTCGGCATCCGCCTGCCGGCAGAACACCTCCAGCCGCCGCCGCTCGTCGTGGCCGCTGACCTGCTCTCTGGCGGTATTCAGCCCACTGCCGATGCCATGGCCGGCGGCCTCCGAGGTCACAAATCCCAGCAGGCGCTGCGGATGCGCCAGCAGGCAATCCTCGACCATCTCTTCCAGATCGGCGGGGAGCAGCAGGTTGAGGACCACATCCGGGGTTTCAGGCTTCATCTTCCGCCTCCAGGGCGACAACCGGCTCGACGCCAAAACGGCGGTACAGCACCGGCAACAGCAACAGGGTCAGCGCGGTCGAGGTGATCAGGCCGCCGATCACCACCACCGCCAAAGGTTTCTGCACTTCGGCGCCGGGACCGTTGGCGAACAGCAGCGGCACCAGCCCCAGCGCCGCAATCGCCGCGGTCATCAGCACCGGGCGCAAGCGGCGGCGGGCGCCTTCGACCACCACTTCCGCCAGCGGCAGCCCCTGCGCCCGCAGTTGATTGAAATAACTGACCAGCACCACGCCGTTCAGCACCGCGATGCCGAGCAGCGCGATGAAGCCGACCGACGCCGGCACCGAGAGGTATTCCCCGGCCAGCGCCAGCGCAAAGACGCCGCCGACCAGCGCGAAGGGCACGTTGGACAGCACCAGCAAGGCCTGGCGCACCGAGCCGAAGGTGGAAAACAGCAGGAAGAAAATCAGCGCCAGCGCCACCGGCACCACCAGCGCCAGCCGTTCCGCCGCCCGCTGCTGGTTCTCGAACTGGCCGCCCCAGACCAGCCGGTAGCCGGCGGGCAAGGCCACCTGCGCCGCCACCGCCGCCCTGGCGTCGGCGACGAAACCGACCAGATCCCGGTCGCGGACGTTGGACTGCACCACCACATAACGCTGGGCGTTTTCCCTATCCACCTTGACCGGGCCATCGACCCGCTGCAGCTTCGCCACCTGGCCCAGCGCCACGCTGCCGCCGTCGGCCAGCGGCAGGCGCAAGGCGGCAAAGTCCGCCGGCGAGCCGCGCAGTTCGCCGCTGCCGCGCAACTGCAGCGGCACCCGCCGGCCCTGCTCCAGCACATTGCCCAGCACCTGGCCTTCGACCAGGGTCTTCAGGTCCGCCTGCAGGTCGGCCACGTTCAGGCCGAAACGGCCGCTGGCCAGCCGATCCACCCCCAGTTGCAGGTACTGCACGCCCTCGTTTTTCAGCGTGAAGGTGTCCTCGGCGCCGGGCACCGCCTTGACCGCGGCCTCGACCCCGGTCGCCAGCCGGTTCAGCGTCTCCAGGTCCGGCCCGAAAATCTTGATCGCCAGATCGCCGCGCACCCCGGTCAGCATCTCGGAAACCCGCATGTCGATGGGCTGGGTGAAGCTGTAGCCGACGCCGGGGAAGTCCGCCAGCACCTCGCGAATCCGGTCCATCAGCCAGTTGGGATCGGCCTCGCGCCAGCTGCTGCGCGGCTGCAGCACCAGGAAGGTATCGCTCTGATTGAGGCCCATCGGGTCCAGCCCCAGCTCGTCGGAGCCGGCGCGGGCGACGATGCCGCGCACCTCGGGCACCTGCGCCAGGATCGCCCGCTGCACCCGGCCATCCAGCTCGATGCTCTGTTCGAGGCCAATCGACGGCAGCTTTTCCAGCTGGACGATCAGGTCGCCCTCGTCCAGCGTCGGCATGAAGGTCTTGCCCAGCCAGGCATAGACCGCCGCCGCCGCCAGCAACAGCCCCAGCGCGATCAGCAGCAGCGGCCGGCCGTGGCGCAGCGCCCAGTCGAGCAGCCGGGCATAGCCGGCGTTCAGCTTCCGTACCAGCCAGGGTTCGGCGTGGGCGCCGCGGCGGATCAGCCACGACGCCAGCACCGGCACCACGGTCAGCGACAGCAGCAGCGACGCCGACAGCGCGAAGACGATGGTCAGCGCCACCGGCACGAACAGCTTGCCCTCCAGCCCCTGCAAGGTCAGCAGCGGCAGGAAGACGATGATGATGATCAGGATGCCGGAGGTCACCGGCGCTGCAACTTCCCGCGCCGCCCGATAGACCAGATGCAGCGTCGGCAGCCGCGCCGGGCTGTGCGACAGCCGGGTTTCGACGTTTTCGACCACCACCACCGCCGCATCGACCAGCATGCCGATGGCGATGGCCAGCCCGCCCAGGCTCATCAGGTTGGCCGACAAGCCGGACAGCCGCATCAGCAGGAAGGTCAAGAGGGCCGCCAGCGGCAGCATCAGCGCCACCACCGCTGCGGCGCGCAGGTTGCCGAGGAAGGCCAGCAGCAGCAACAGCACCAGCACGATGGCCTCGGCCAGCGCCTTGCCCACCGTGCCCACCGCCCGCTCGACCAGCGCGCTGCGGTCGTAGAACACATCGACCGTCACCCCCGGCGGCAGGTCCTGCGCGATTTCCGCCAGCCTCGCCTTGACGCTGGCCACCAGATTCCGGGCATTGGCACCGCGCAGCCCCAGCACCAGGCCTTCCACCGCCTCGCCGTGGCCGTCGCGGGTCACCGCGCCGTAGCGGCTGAGGCTGCCGTGGCGAACCTGAGCCACATCGCCGACCCGCAGCACCTGGCCCTTGTCCTTGTCGCTGCGCAGCACGATGGCCGCCACATCCTCCAGCGTCCGCACCGCCCCCTCGGCCCGCACCAGCAGGGCTTCTTCGCCATCGCTGAGGCGGCCGGCGCCATCGTTGCGGTTGTTGGCCTCCAGCGCCGCCCGCAGCTGGGCGAGGCCGAGGCCACGCGCCGTCAGCGCGTTGAGGTCGGGCACGACTTCAAACGTCCGCACCGCGCCGCCCAGGCTATTGACGTCGGCAACGCCGGGGATCGTCCGCAGCTGCGGCCGGATCACCCAGTCGAGCAGCGTCCGCTTTTCCGCCAGCGACAGCTCGCCCTCGATGGTGAACATGAACATCTCGCCCAGCGGCGTGGTGATCGGCGCCAGCCCGCCGGACACCCCGGCCGGCAGATTGGCCAGCACCCCGTTCAGCCGCTCGTTGACCTGCTGCCGCGCCCAGTAAATATCCGTGCCGTCCTCGAAATCCAGCGTCACGTCGAGCAGCGCATATTTGGACGTCGAGCGCATCAGCCGCTCGTGGGGAATCCCCAGCATTTCCTGCTCGATGGGAATCGCCATCCGGCTTTCCACCTCCTCCGGCGTCATCCCCGGCGCCTTCAGGATCAGCTTGACCTGGGTCGTGGACACATCGGGAAAGGCATCAATCGGCAGGCCGAACAATGCATCCAGCCCCAGCCCGGCCAGCAGCAGGGTCGCCAGCGCCACCAGCAAACGCTGGGACAGGGAAAAATCGATCAGTCGGTTCAGCATGATCCGGGACTTTCAGCGCCGCCCACGGGGCAAAAAGGAATGCGGGCACCAGGCAATTCGGGAAGACGACGCATGCTCACTCCCGGCCGACGCCGGTCCAGATCGCCTTCAGGCCGGACACGCCGCGCACCGCCACCGTCGCCCCGGCGCTCAAGCCGCCGACCCGGACGCTGTCGCCGCCCTGCTCCAGCACCTGCACCGGCTGCGCCCGGAACTGCCCCTCGCCCGCGGCGACGAACACCACGGTCTGGCCCTCGTGCCGCACCAGCGCCGCCGCCGGCAAACGCCAGCTCGCCGCCACCGCCGGCAAAGCCAGCTCCACTTCCACCGCCTGACCGGGGCTGAGCGCCGCGGCGCCCTGGCGAACCTCCGCCCGCACCGGCACGCTCTGGCTCGCCGCATCGACCAGCCGCCCAACCTGCAGCACCCGGCCGCTCGCCGCCGGCTCGCGCAACCGCAGCGCCGTGCCCGGCGCCAGCTGCGCCGCCTGGCTCGCCGGCACCTGGATTTCCAGCCACAGGGGATTCAACTGCCCCAGCCGGTACAGCGGCGCCGCCGCCTCCAGCCTTTGCCCGACCTGGGCCATCTGCTCCAGCACCACGCCATCCAGCGGCGCCCGCAGCACCAGCCCGTCGTCGCCGACGCCACCGCCGGCCTTCAGCGCCAGTTGCCGTTCGCGCAACCCGGCCCGCTGCTGCGCCGCCTGACTGCGGCTGGCCTGCAAACGCGCCTCGGCAATCAGCCCCTCGGCAAACAACTGTTCATCCCGCTTCAGATTTTGTTCGCCCAGCAGCGCCTGGGCCTCGGCCTGACGCAGGTCACGCTGCAGCTCCCAGGCCTGGGGCGCCAGCACCCGCGCCAGCACCTGCCCCTTCTGCACCGCCATCCCCGGCGCCACCGCCAGCTGGGTCACCAGCCCCGGAAACGGCGTCGCCACCACCCGCAACTGGGCATTCGGCACCACCACCTTCGCCGGCAAACCCCCACGCCACGCCCCGGACTCCGCCGCCAGCGTCTCCGTCGCCACCCCCAGCGCCTGCATCTGCGCCGGCTGCAAACGAATCGCCTCCCCCGCCGCCACCGACCCCGCTAGCACCAATCCAATCAACCCAAGCACCAAACCCTTGCTCACCCGCCACTCCCCGCACGCACACCCGCCCGTCGGCGAAAGCGGCGAGGGTAACAGCGGAAACTTAAGGGGGGATTAAGCTTGGCGCCGCCGCGCCCGTTCGAAGCACACCCGCCTGTCCTTACAGGGTCATCTCCCGGCGCGCCCCGGTTGCTGGCCGGTCAAGGCGAATACGCCAGCAGCACATTCTTTCGATGAGCCGGGCGGGTGATGGGCGGGTGTGGGGCTAACCGCGGCCGCGAGGGGAAAAGGCATCGTGCTGCGCCCGCCCCGCCGCGGGACAGCGCCTGTTCACAAGCGGCAAGCGCCGTGGTCCGATCCGAATCGGGGCTGAAGTTATACTAGAATAGGATTTTTGCTCGCCAGGAGGTCTTATGCTGCAAACCTTGCGCAAAGCGGGAGGCTCGCTGGTGATGACGGTGCCCAAGGCGTTCATCGACCAGAACGGGCTGAGCGAAGGCTCTCAGGTCGAACTGCAACTCCAGGGCAGGACGATGACGGTCGAGGCACCCACCCGCCGCCGTTACAAGCTGGCCGACTTGATGGCTGAAATGCCGGAGGGGCTGCCGCGCGTCGAAGGCTGGGATGAGATGCCGGCGGTTGGGCTGGAGAACGACTGATGGCGTACCTGCCGAACCGTGGCGACATCGTGCATCTGGATTTCGACCCGGCTTCCGGTCGGGAGATGAAAGGCCCGCATTTCGGCCTGGTCCTGAGCGGCAAGCTCTTCAACCAGCAGGGACTGGCGATGATCTGCCCGATCTCCCAGGGCGCCGCCGCTGCCGCCCGCAGCTATGGCACGGTGGTCACGTTGATGGGCGCGGGGACCGACACCCAGGGCGCCGTGCATTGCCATCAGCTGAAGTCGCTGGACTGGCGGGCGCGGAATCTTCGCCTCAAGGAAACCGTGCCGCAGCACATCGTCGACGAAGCCCTGGCCCGGATCGAAGCCATCCTCTTTGAATGAAGGCTCGCCTCAGGGTTTGGGGGGGTGGGCCGCGAGGCTTTACCTGCGGGGGAATCGGGTCAAGAATTTCCGGAAAAACCGGCGAGGAGGGGGAGAAGATGAGCCAGACAGGCGGGGTAAGTCCAGGGCGACTGGTCTTTGGCCCGGTCCGTTTTCACGAGAACGAAGAGCATCTGGAATTCCAGTTCAAGTTCCTGGCGATTGTGCTGCTGGGCGGGGCGCTACTCACCGCGCTCTTCATTTTCGGCAACGCCACCCAGCTGAACCCGCTCGATTCCCCGCATGTGCTGTCGATGCAGGGGTTCACCCTGCTCACGCTGGGGCTGTGGGGCGCGTTGCGGGGGCGGAAACAGCGCTTTCGCCGCATCGCCTGGGCTTATCTGCTGCTGTGCCAGCTGGAGTACGCCTCGGCGCTGGTGTTTGTTCCGACGGATGAGCTGCGGGTGCTGTGGTATCTGACCAATGTGCCCGGCGTGTTCATCCTGCTCGGCAAGGGCATAGGCTGGGCGACCACGCTGCTGTCGCTGGGGCTGGTGTTGCTGGCCAACCCGCATCTTTCGGCGCCGCTCTCGCCGAATGCCGTGGCGACGCTGACGCTGGGGCTGCTTTATTTCGCGCTGTTCTTCCACTTTTACTCGAACCGTTCGCTGTCCTATCTCGTCCGGCTGCGGGAAAGCAACCAGCGGCTGCACCACATGGCCAACCACGACACGCTGACCGGCGTCTTCAATGCCCGTGCCTATTACGAGCGTTGCGAGCAGTTCATCCACATGGCCCGGCGCGACGGTTCCCCTTCGGCGGTGCTTTTCGTCGATCTCGATCATTTCAAGGCCATCAACGACACCCACGGCCACGCGGCCGGTGACAAGGTGTTGCAGGCCGTGGCCCGCTGCCTGGCCGG
>JBEBBF010000088.1:0-3219 GCA_041158545.1 Pseudomonadota bacterium
ACCTGCCGATGACAGCGCATGAACCGGCCGATGCCATGCTCTATCACTTCGCCGATTCGGCACTGGCCCGCCAGTTGAACATTCTTCAGTTCAATCCGGCGCCTTGTACGCAGGACAAGCACCTGCTCAAGGGGAGTCAGCGCTTTGCCAGCAATATCGAAAGCGCCGCGGCGCCGGCCGGACGCTGGACGCAGCTTTCGCCACTGGCCGTCGCCCGGGGTGTGTGCCGTACCCTGCGCGGCTATCAGCGTATTGCTTTTGCCTGAAGTTCAGGCGAGCGGCTTCTGCTTGCGCAGACAGAGGTAGAGAAAGGCGGGAATGTCCAGCGTGTAGCGGCGCAACAGGCGTCTGGGTTCCTGCATGAGGCGGAAAATCCATTCGCAGCGGATGCTCTGCACCCAGCCGGGGGCGCGTTGTGTTTCGCCCGAGAGAAAGTCAAAAAGCGCGCCGACACCGATGATCAGCGGCGCATTCAGGGTGTGCATGTTCATTTGAATCCAGCTTTCCTGCATCGGATTGCCGAGGGCGACCAGGATGATCTCCGCACCCGAGTCGTTGATCTGGCTGCAGAAGGCGGTCGGTGTGATCTGGTTGTAGCCGTCAATGAAGCCGACGACCTGTTGCCCGGTTTGCCGTTCGATGGTCATCGCTGCTTTTCTGGCAATCCCCGGCTTGCCGCCAAAGAGGAAAACCTTGCGTGCCGGCGTCAGGCTGCGCAGGAAGGCGGGGACGAAATCGGTGCCGTTGAGGTTGGCCGGGTAACGCTGGCCATGTTTGAGCAGGGCGGCAATGTCGAGACCGACCCCGTCGTTGAGCAGCAGTACCTCTTTGCTTTTCAGCCAGGGCAGCATGCTGCGGCACTGCATGACAAAATTGGTATTGGCAAAGAGGAGGACGGTTTTTTGCGCACTTTCCAGTCGCTCCCTGACCAAACTGCGTGCTGACGGGAGGCTGCTGGCGATAATCGGATAGCCGGCGAGCGGCAGCATGGCGGGGGTGCCTCTTGTGCCTTCGGGAGCGGCTGCCGGGGCTTGGCTTAACGGACGTTCGAGCGGACTGGCAAGCACACCAGCGGCGTGTTGAGGGAGGTCATTCATGGCACTTCTCCTGGGCTGAACCCGTCGGAGACGGGGGAATTTCAGACTAGGGAGAGGCCTTGGCGGCGTCGGTGTGCTGTCACACCCTGCGCCGGCCCATGCCGGGGGCGCAGTTTCTTACGTGGTCAACCGCACACTGCAGCCTTGTTTGTCAGGGGAGATGCTTGTCCTCAGGCGCAATCTGCGTGTCGGGAAATTTTTCCGGCGTCAGCAGGCGGTCACTGACGGCTGACCAGTTGAGAATGTGCCGGCTGCGCTGGTGTGGTGCAGCGAGGGCGGCCCGGATAGCCGAAGCGATGGAGGCAGCCTGCCCCGGCTGGTAGCCAAAGCGTGTCGCATAATCCCCCGTCACACTGTGCGGACAGACCGTCGGCAGGCCGAAATAGTCGTACTGCAGCATTTTCAGCGAGCTGTCGGCGAGATAAACCGGCACCTCGGCCGCCAGATAGGGGGCAATGCCGATATCGGCATGCTTGATATAGGGAATGGTTGCCGCATAGGGCATGTCGTCATAGACCATGACGTTCTTGCCGTAGGCGGGATGAGGCGGCTGCCCGGTGCCGATGAGGTGGAAGGTGATGTCGGGAAATGCCCGGCTGGCGACGACAAAGAATTGGGCATCAAAGAGCATGGAACCGATCGACACGGCGTGCCGGCCGCTGTCATAGGGCGAAGGGTCGCCCTGCGTCGCGAGGCTGTCGTCCAGTCCGTTCGGCACGTAATAGACATTCGGCGCAGCGATGTTGTCGGCCATGCGTCGCGCCAGCAGGCAGAGGGCATCCATTTGCGGCGCGATGCGGGCAAATGTGTCGCGGGCGTAGCCGGCCGTGTTGATCGTGGCGAGATCATCCGAGCCGCGGTAAATATGCCGGGCAGCCGGATTGAGTCGTTTCAGCAGCGGAAAATAAATGGTGGCGATGCCACTCTCGTAGATGATGACATCGGCCTCTGCCGCCCAGCGCCGCAGGACCCGGCTGGGCAAGCGTTCGTACAGCCGGAACAGGCTGTCCTCCAGCGGACGTAGCCAGGCGCGGCGCATGTTGAAGGGATGGATGAGCGTTTTCCAGAGATAACACTCGACGCCCTGATGCATTTCCAGCCGGTTGGCGCGTGCGTCAAGCGGGCTGCGAATGTCGTGCTTGTGTTTGGACAGATGGCTGTAGCGCAGGGAGAAAAAGCGTACCGAACCGCGGCGGGCCAGTTCGTCGGCAATGAAGTGAATGCTTGAACGACGGGGCGTCCGGTAGTCGTGGTGGGCCGTCACGATGAGATAACGGGGCGGACGCTGGCTGGCAGGCAACATGGGGATTCCTTGAATAAGCTGGATTCACGGCGGCAGGTGGCGGCGCAATAAAGTCAGCTGGGGCGCTTCCTGCTCGGCGGGGGCGATGCTGTAGGGATAAGCCCCCCACCACGGACCGGCTGACCAGTAGGTCCAGCCCAGCCAGACAGAGCGGTCCTGCATGGCGTCAAGCAGGGTTGCCATAGCGGCCATGCAAGCCGGGCTGGTGTTGGCGCCGAATTCACCGAGAAAGAAGCGCTTCTTTTCCTGCCGTGACCAGAGGGCGAGCGGCGCCATGATGGCCTGCATGCGGCTGGCGGCGACACAGCTGCTGCCGGTGCCGGAATGATTGGCGTCGGCATATTGGTGCAACTCGATGACAAGATTCTGGCGCGGATCGTGAAATGTCCGGAACTGGCTGGCTGCCGAGACGCCATCGATATTTTTAGCCCACTCATGGGCGCCGCTCCAGCGTCCGCTGGCTACCATCAACAAATGGCCCGATCCGGCCTGCCGGAGTGCGAGCACGCTTTGCTGGGCGATCTCCAGCCATGTTGCAGCGGGAATGGCAGCGGGCTCGTTCATCAGGCCGAAAGCCGTGGTCGTCGCATCCGGAAAGGCCTTTAACAGCCGGAGCCAGACATCGATGAAGGCGCTGGCCGGTACCTCCGGGCTGCCCAGCGGCTGACCGAAATACGTGCCGTAATTGTGCATGTCGAGGAGGATGCAGAGATTGAGTTCCTTGGCCCAGCCAATGACGCGCTGCAATTGCTCGACATCGGCCGGGACCAGCGGGGCCAGCGCCTGATGCTGCAGGCGTTCCCAGCGAAAGGGCAGGCG
>JBEBBF010000089.1:0-11756 GCA_041158545.1 Pseudomonadota bacterium
GCCGACGCCGTCCGCTACGCCGGGGTCAACGCCGGCAGCGAAACCTTCCAGCCCATGGACTGCCTGTTCGACAGCGAACGCTGCCTGCGCCAGGGCGCGCTGGCCCTGCTGCTGCCGCCGCGGCGGGTGCTGCTGGAACACGGCTACCCGACGCCGGGCCAGGTCCATAGCGCCACCTCCACGGTCGGCAACCGGATCATCAGCATCGACTGGCGCCCGGCCTTCAGCGTTTATCAGGAGCTGATCGGCAGCCGCTTCGGCGTCGCGCTGACCCCGGAGAATTTCTACCAGTACGCCTGCCACTTCCCCTTCGGCATCCTCCGCGCCGACGGCAGCGTGGTGATCCGGATTCCGGTGGCGCTGACCGAAGACGGCTCGCTGTTCTGCGTCGGCGAAGTCCCGGCGAATGCCGTGCTGGTGCTGCTGCAGGCCCCCAGCGCCGAACAGTGCGACTGCGTGCCGCGGCTGAGCCGCGCCCTGGGCCGGCTCGACGGCCAGGCCCTGCTGACCTTCTACTGCGCCGGTCGGCGGATGCACATGGGCGAAGCCTGCAACCGGGAAATCGCCGCGCTGCAGCAGGAAACCGGCGCCGCCTGCCTCGCCGGCGCGCTGACCCTCGGGGAAATCGGCACCGGCTGTGACTGGGGCTACCCGCTGTTCCACAACGCCACGCTGGTCTGCCTGCCCTGGACCACCGCATGAACCGGGAACACATCCTCGCGGTCATCAACGACCTGACGCTGTCGATAGGCAGCGAGATTCGTCTGCCGGCCTTGCTGAACAAGGTGCTGCAGCGGCTGCTGTACCACACCGGCTTTCCGGTCGGGCTGGCGCTGCTGGAGCAACAACCCGGCGCCGACAACCAACTGAGCGCCGTCATCGCCGCCACGGTCGGCGACCGCAGCCTGGTCAAGCAACTGGGCCAGCGCTGCACCTGGCCGGCGGCCCTGCTACAGGGGCCGGTCGGGCTGTTCGCCGATTCGCCGCTGCTGACCGGACTGCCCGGCAACCGTTCCTACAGCCACGCGCTGAAACTGCCGGTCGATGCGGACAGCAGCCTGCTGCTGCTGTCGCCCCAGGCCCCGCTCAGCGAACTGCCGCTGACCGAAATCTTCCAGCCGGTGCTGGCCAATCTGGCGCGCAGCATCCTGCTCTGCCGCAACAGCGACCGCTACACCCAGGCCCTGCGCTCGGCGCGGGACGAAGCCCGGCAGGAACTGGCGGCGACCCTGCGTCAGGTCGAGGAAGAAAAGGCCTTCCTGCGCAATCTGAAGGACGCGATCCCCGACCAGGTCTGGCTGAAGAATCCGGACGGGGTTTATCTGCTGTGCAACCCGGCTTTCGAACAGTTTTTCGGCGCCCGCGAAGCGGACATCGTCGGCAAGAGCGATGACGACTTCCTGCCGCGGGAACTGGCCGACGGCCTGCGCCAGAGTGACCGGGAAGCCCTGGAGGCCAACCAGGCCTGCCGCAGCGAAAGCTGGGTCACCTTCGCCGGCGATGGCCGCCGGGCGCTGCGGGAAACCATCAAGACCCCGATGCGCAACCCGGCCGGCGAGCTGATCGGCATCCTCGGCGTCGCCCGCGACATCACCAGCGCCCGGCTGACCGAAAACAGCCTCAACGAACGCAGCGCGATCCACAGCGCCATCGTCGAAGCCGCCAGCGACGCGATCTGCCTGGTCGACACGGTAACCGGCCACTTCATCGAATTCAACAGCGCCACCCACCTCGGCCTCGGCTACAGCCGCGAAGCCTTCGCCGGCATGACGGTGTACGACATCCGCGACTTTCCCGCCGCCGACACCCGCGAACTCTTCCACACGCTGCGGGAGGCCGGCAGCGCCAGCTTCGAATCCCGCCACCGCCGCCAGGACGGCAGCCTGATGGACGTACATGTCCGCACCCGCTTGGTCCAGGTCGGCGGCCGTCATTGCTTTGCGACGCTGTGGACCGACATCACCGCCCGCAAGCGCAGCGAGGCACAGCTGCGGCAACTGTCGCTGGCGGTGGAGCAAAGCCCGGCCAGCATCGTCATCACCGACCTCGACGGCCGGATCGAATACGTCAACGAAACCTTCGTCCGCGTCACCGGCTGGAGCCGGGACGAAGCGCTGGGAAAGAACCCGCGGGTGCTCTCCTCCGGGCAGACGCCGCCGGAGGTGTACGCCCAGCTGTGGCAGACGCTGCAACGCGGCGAAAACTGGGAAGGCGAGTTCATCAACTGCCGCAAGAACGGCGAGATTTACTACGAAATGGCCCGGCTCTGCCCGATCCGCCAGGCCGACGGCCGGATCAGCCACTACCTGGCGGTCAAGGAGGACATCAGCGAAAGCCGGCGGATCAACCAGGAACTGGCGGCCTACCGCCACCATCTGGAAGAACTGGTCGCCGAGCGCACCCAGCAGATCGGCGAACTCAACGCCCAACTGGCGCAGCGGGTGCAGGAGGCGGAAAGCGCCAACCGCGCCAAGAGCACCTTCCTCGCCAACATGAGCCACGAGATTCGCACGCCGATGAATGCCATCGTCGGCCTGACCCATCTGCTCAAGCGCAACAGCACGGACACTGAACAACAGCAAAAGCTCGAAAAGATTTCCGACTCCGCCGACCACCTGCTGCAGATCATCAACGACATCCTCGATTTCTCGAAGATCGAAGCCGGCAAGCTGGTGCTGGAACAGGTGGAATTCCGGCTGGAAGAAGCGCTGCAAAAGGTCTGCACGCTGATCGGCGAAAAGGCCAGAAGCAAGAATCTGGAACTGGTGATTGACCTGCAGCCGGAACTGAGCGGCCCGCTGCAACTGCTGGGCGACCCGACCCGCTTCGCCCAGGCCCTGCTCAACTACGCCAGCAACGCGGTCAAATTCACCGAAAACGGCCATATCGTGCTGCGCGGCCGGGTGCTCGAAGACCAGGACGACCACCTCCGGCTGCGGATGGAAGTCCAGGACACCGGGATCGGCATCAGCACCGAGCAGCAAAGCCGGCTGTTCTCCGCCTTCGAGCAGGCCGACACCTCGACCACCCGCAAGTTCGGCGGCACCGGCCTGGGGCTGGCGATCACCCGCCGGCTGGCCTTGCTGATGGAGGGCGAAGTCGGCGTGGACAGCGAGCCCGGCGTCGGCAGCACCTTCTGGCTGACCGCCCGCCTCGGCAAGCGCCGACGCACGGCAGCGCCCCTGGGGCTGGAAGCCGGGCTGCCACACGGCCTGCGGATCTTGCTGGTCGATGACCTGGCGGAAGCCCGGCAGGTACTCGGCGAACAACTGCACAGCCTGGGACTGGAAGTCGAAGCCGTGGGCAGCGGGCTGGACGCCCTGTTCGCCTGGCGCCGGGCGCAGGCGGAAAGCCGGCCGTTCGGGCTGGTCGTCCTCGACTGGCAGATGCCGGTGCTCGACGGCCTGGCCACCGCTCGCGCCTTGCGCGCCGAGCCCGGCCCCAAGCCGCGGCTGCTGTTCGTCACCGCCCACGACGCCAGCGAACTCCGTCCGCAGGCCCGCGACCTGGGCGCCATGGCCGTACTGGCAAAGCCGGTCAGCACCACCCAGCTGCGCGATGCGCTGCAGGCGCTGGACCCGCTGCCGCAATCCGGCAGCCTGCTCAGTCCTGCGGCAAGCCCAGCCGACGCCCCGGCGCCGATGGTCACGCCCAGCTACCCCGGCCGCCGGGTTCTGCTGGCGGAAGACAACCCGATCAACCAGGAAGTCGCGCTCGATCTGCTGCAGGAAACCGGGGTGCAGACCGACCTGGCCAGCAATGGCCGGGAGGCCCTGGCGCTGGCCCGCCAGCAGCGTTACGACCTGGTGCTGATGGACATGCAGATGCCGGAAATGGACGGCCTGGCCGCAACCCGGGCGCTGCGCCAGCTGCCCGATTACGCGGATGTGCCCATCCTGGCGATGACCGCGAATGCCTTTGGCGAGGACCGCGCCGCCTGCCTCGCCGCCGGGATGAACGACCACATCGCCAAGCCGGTGGACCCGGATGTGCTGTTCGCGCATCTGGCGCGCTGGCTGAGCCAGCCGGCCGCGCCGGTGACGCCCCCGGAAGACCACAGTGGCCCGCTGCCGCCAGTACCCGGCCTCGACCAGCAGCAAGGCCTGCACAACCTGATGGGCCAGGTTGCCAGCTATCGCCGGCTGCTGGAGAAATTCCTCAACACCCACGACGACGACACCAGCGCGCTGCTCAGCCAGCTCTACGCCGACAACCGGGAAGGCGCCTTCCGGATCGCCCACGCGCTGAAAGGCGTATCCGGCACCCTGGGCGCCACCCGGATTCAGGCGCTGGCGGCGCAAATCTGCGACTGCCTGCGCGACCAGGGCAGCTGCAGCACCGCGCTGCCCGCCGCACTCGACCTGCAACAGGAATGGCAGCAATTCAGCCTGCACCTGCGGCCCCTGCTGCAGGCTCCAGCACCGCAGCCCAGCGCCGATCCGGCGGCCGCCGACGCCGCGCTGGACCGGCTGGAAGTCCTGCTGCAAAACGACAGCTTCGAGGCCAACGTGCTGTTGCCCAGCCTGCGCCCGCATCTGGAAGCCCGCCTCGGCCGCCAGGCCGCAGCGCTGATCCAGCACATCGAAAGCTTTGATTATCCCCAGGCCCTGCGCTGCCTGCGCCAGGTGCGCCCCAACGCCGGCTGACCCCGACCGACCATGACTCCTGACTGCACCCCCACCCCGCTGGAAAACCGCCCGACCATCCTGATCGTCGACGACATCCCCGACAACCTCACGGTGCTGGGCGCCCTGCTCAGCGGCGATTACCGGGTCCGCGTCGCCAATTCCGGCGCCCGCGCACTGGAAATCGCCCGCAGCACCCCGCCCGACCTGATCCTGCTCGACGTGATGATGCCCGGCATGGATGGCTACGAAGTCCTGCAGCGGCTGCGCAGCGAAACCCTGACCGCCGACATCCCGGTGATCTTCGTCACCGCGATGGACAGCACCGCCGAAGAAGAACGGGGCCTCAACTGCGGGGCCGTCGACTACATCACCAAGCCGATCCGCCCGGCCATCGTGCTGGCGCGGGTCCGGACCCAGCTGGAAGCCAAGCAGGGCCGCGACTGGCTGCGCGACCGCAACGCCATCCTCGAAGCGGAAATCTCCCGGCGCCTGCAGGAAAACCAGGAACTCCAGGACATGAGTATTCATGCCCTGGCGCGGCTTGCCGAAACCCGCGACCCGGAAACCGGCTTCCACCTTTACCGCACCCAGGGCTATTACCGGCTGGTTGCGGAGCACCTGGCGGCGCACCCGGACTACGCGAAGGAACTCACGCCGCGCAACATCGACCTGATGGTCAAATCGGCGCCGCTGCACGACATCGGCAAGGTTGGCATCCCCGACCATGTGCTGCTGAAGCCGGGCAAGCTGACCCCGGAGGAGTGGGCGATCATGCAAACCCACTGCGTGCTGGGCGCCCACGCGCTGGAGCAGGCGGAACGGGACGCCCACCGGCCGATGCCCTTCCTGCGCTACGCCAAGGAAATCGCCCACTACCACCACGAAAAGTGGAACGGCAGCGGTTACCCGGATGGCCTGATCGGCGACGCAATTCCCCTGTCGGCGCGGCTGATGGCCGTGGCCGACGTCTTCGACGCGCTGGTGACCCGGCGCAGCTACAAGCCGCCGATGCCCTTCGAGCGGGCGGCGGCGATCATCGCCGAGGAGCGAGGCCGCCACTTCGACCCGGCGGTGGCCGACGCCTTCGCCGCGGTGTTCGGCGCATGCTGCGCAATCGCCCGTCGTTATGCCGACCGGGATGAAAGCCCACCTGTCCCGGCCTGATACGCCGGCAAAGATTTACCTGCTCCGGCAAAAGTTGCATCCTTACCGAAAATAACAAAACCGGAGGCGAGATGGCTGTGTGGAATCCCCTGGCGCGACTGGGGCAGGGCTTGGGCGTTCATCCCCGTTCGTTGCGCTTGCGCCTGACGCTGGGGGTGCTGCTGGCGGTGGTCTCGGTGCTGTGGCTGGCAACGCTGATCCTCGGCCACACCCTGCGCCAGGAAATGGAAAAAACCCTGTCGGCGCAGCAGTATTCGGTGGTTTCGCTGCTGGCTGCGGATGTCGAGCGTTCGGTCCGGCAACAGGTCAAGGCGCTGGAAGACATGGCCCTGCCGGTGGCCAATCAATTGCAGCAGCGGCCGGACGAGCTGGAAACCATGCTGTCCCGGCACCCGGTCTTCCTCAGCCTGTTCAACTGGGGCGTCATCGTCACCAACCGTCATGGCGACGCCATCGCCAGCCTGCCACTGGAACACCGCCGCCGCGGCGAGCATTACCTCGACGTTCCCATCGTCGCCCGGGTGCTGCTCGAAGACAAAACCATCATCGGCCGCGCCCTGATCGGCAAGACCACCCACAAGCCGCTGCTGCCGATTGCCGTGCCGCTGCACGACAAGGACGGCCGGGTCATCGGCAGCCTGATCGGCCTGACCAATCTGGTGATGCCGAATTTCCTCGACGAAATCAGCGCCAACCGCTTCGGTGAAAAAGGCGGCTTCCTGATCACCGAGCCGGAAACCCGGACCTTCGTCGCCGCCACCGACAAGACCCGGGTGATGCGTCCCGGCCCGCCGCCGGGGCTCAACCCGGTCTACGACAGCTACATCGACGGCTACGAAGGTTCGGGTGTCGCGATGAGTTCCCGCGGCGTGATCGAGTTGTCATCGAGCAAGAAGATTCCCTCCACCGGCTGGCTGATGCAGTCGGTGCTGCCGACCACCGAAGCCTTCGCCCCGATTGAGGAGGTGCAACGCCACCTGCGCTGGATCGCCCTCGCCTTCACGCTGCTCTGCGCGCTGTTCACGTCCTGGTGGCTGCGGCGGGAGCTGGCGCCGCTCAGCGAGGCCGGCGAGCTGATCGACGCCATGCGCACCGGCACCCGCCAGCCGCTGCCGGTAAGACAGCAGGACGAGGTCGGCCGTCTCGCCGCCGCGTTCAACGGCCTGCTCGCCCACCTGCAGGCCGAGGAAAGGCTGACGCTGGAACACGCCTTCAACCGGCGGATCAAGGGCATCGTCAGCCAGGTTTCCGGGATCGTCTTCGAGTACAAGGTCCATGCCGACGGCCGCGCTGCCTTCCCCTACATCAGCGAAGCGGTGCAGGAACTCTGCGGCGTCGCGCCGGAAGAAGTGCAGATCAACGCCGACAAGCTGCGCGTCCGGCTGCACCCGGACGATCTGGCGGAGTTCCTGCATTCCCGCCAGGAATCCCTGGCCAGCCTGTCGCGCTGGCACTGCGAATTCCGTATCCAGCGCAATGAAAACGAGTACCTCTGGCTGCTGCTCAACGCCCAGCCGGAACGCCAGGACGACGGCAGCGTGCTGTGGCGGGGCTTCGCCGCCGACATCACCCGGCAAAAGACCGGCGAAGCCGAGCTGGAACGCAGCAGCAAGATCCTGCAGGCGGTGATCAACTCGATCCGGGAAAGCATCTTCCTGCTCGACCGCCAGGGCCACATCCTGGCGATCAACCCCACCGCCGCCGACCGGCTGAAGACCCGCGTCGAGGCGATGCTGGGCCAGGATCTGTTCGCCTTCTTCCCGCCCGGCGTCGATGCCAGCCGCCGCGCCCTGGTCGAAGGCGTCTTCGTCAGCGGCAAGCCGCTGGTGTTCCAGGATCAGCGCGGGCCGCTCACTTTCGAGAACAGCCTTTATCCGGCGCTCGACCCGCAGGGCGAGGTTTTCGCCGTCGCGGTGGTCGCCACCGACATCAGCGACCGCAAGCGTTATGAGCGGGAACTGGCGGAACACCGGGACCACCTGCAGGACATGGTGCAGGCGCGGACCCGCGAACTGGCGGTGGCGCTGGAACAGGCGGAGTCGGCCAACCGGCTGAAGAGCAAGTTCATGGCCAACATCTCCCACGAACTGCGCACCCCGCTCAACGGCATCCTCGGCATGGCCCAGCTCGGGCAGCGCCGGGCCGACAGCGCCAACCCGGAAAAGCTGCGCCACTACTTCGACGCCATCGTCGAGAGCGGCCACCGCCTGACCCACCTGCTGACCAACCTGCTCGACCTCTCCCGGCTGGAAAGCGGCAGCTACCAGCTCGACCCTATCCTGCTCGACCTGCCGCTGCTGCTGCGCACCCTGTGGCAACGGCGGGAATCCCTGCACCAGACCCGCGACCTGCGCTTCGAGCTGGACGTCCCGGAACTGCTGCCGCGGGTGCGGATCGACAGCAACCTCGCCAGCAAGCTGTTCGACAACCTCTACGACAACGCCGTGCGCTTCTCGCCGGAAAACGGCGTGATCCATGTCCGGCTGCAACGGGAAGCCGAAGGGTCCTGGCTGCGGCTGACCCTGACCGACCAGGGCTGCGGCATCCCGGACAACGAGCTGGACCGGGTGTTCGACAAATTCGTGCAAAGCACCCGCACCGAAACCGGCGCCGGCGGCACCGGCCTCGGCCTGGCGATCTGCAAGGAAATCGTGCACCAGCACGGCGGCCGGATCAGCGCCCGCAACACCGCCGCAGGCGGCGCCGAAATCGAGATCCACTGGCCGCTGCCTGCCCCGGCGGCCGGCTGAATCCGCCCTGAGCGGCCCGGCGCCCTTGCTACAATCCAGCCCCCTTTACCGTTTCTGATCATTTCAAACCCACCATGACCGCCGAACGCTACACCCTGTCCGAAGAAGACCTGCTCGACCTCGATGCCCTGCTGACCCACCCCGAAATGGAAGAAGGCACGATGGACATCGCCGAGCTGGACGGTTACCTGACCGCCATCGCGCTGAATCCGGATGGCCTGGCGCCGGAGCAGTGGCTGGGCTGGGTCTGGGATAGCGTCGAAGGCCGCCGCGAACCGGGTTTCGAGGATTCCCGGCTGGCGGACCTCACCGCAGTGCTGGTCCAGGGGCATTTCAACGAAATCCTCGCCGGCATGGCCGAAGGCCGCTTCGAATCCCTGCTGCGCAACGCAGCCCTCTACGACCCGGACGACGCCCAGGAATGGTTCGACCCCGCCGCCTGGTGCGACGGCTTCCTGTTCGGCATCAGCCACTTCCCGAAAGCCTGGCAACAGGTCGAAGCCGAACACCCGGAATGGCTGGCGCCGATGCGCCTGCTGGGCACGCCGGAAGGCGAGGCACAGCTCGCCGCCAGCGACAACGCCCAGGAACTGCAAAACCAGGCCTGCGACCAGCTGTCCGGCTGCGTCGCCGCGCTGTACGCCCATTTCCAGCCGCCGCTGCACTTTGCGTTTCCCGCCCAGACCTTCCGCCGGGAGCAGGCCAAGGTCGGCCGCAACGACCCCTGCGCCTGCGGTTCCGGCCGCAAGTACAAGAAGTGCTGCGGCAAGGACGCCCGCTGAGGCGCTGAACCATGTCCGCCGCCACCCTGCCGCCCCGCGGCGCCTCCCCCTGGGTCGGTGACCTCTGGGGCGGGTTGGCGGCGATGCTGGTGGCGCTGCCGGCGGCGCTGGCCTTCGGCGTCACCATCTATTCGCCGCTGGGCAGCCATTACGCCGCCCAGGGCGCCATCGCCGGCCTGCTGGGCGCCACGGCGCTGGGCCTGATTGCCGCGCTGTTCGGCGGCACCGACCGGCTGATCACCGCCCCATGCGCCCCGGCCGCGGCGCTGCTGGCGGCGCTGACGCTGGACCTGCAGCGCCAGGGCACGCCGCCGGAGCAGGCGCTGTTGCAGCTGTTCCTGATCGGCCTGCTCGCCGGGCTGCTGCAGATCGGCATCGGCCTGTCCGGCATCGGCCGGCTGATCAAGTACATCCCCTATCCGGTGGTCAGCGGCTACCTGTCGGCGGTGGGGCTGACGATCATCATCGGCCAGCTGCCGCGGGTGCTGGGCGCCGAAAGTGGCCTGAGCCTGCTGGCGGTGTTGCAGCATCCCGCCGGCTGGCACTGGCAGGCGCTGGGCGTCGGCCTGACGGTGATCGCCGCGATGCTGCTGGTGCCGCGACTGACCCGCAGCGTGCCGCCGGCCATCATTGCCCTCGGTTGCGGGGTCACCGCCTATTTCCTGCTGGCCCTGCTCGACCCCGGCCTGCTGCTGGCGGGCAACCCCTACGTCGTCGGGCCGCTGGGGCAGCATGACACTTCGCTGCTGGCCGGGCTGGAACAGCATCTGGCGGCCTTGCGCGCCTGGGATGCGGCGCTGCTGTGGCGCATCTTCCCGCCGGCGCTGTCGCTGGCGGCGCTGCTGTCGATCGACACGCTGAAAACCTGCGTGGTCCTCGACGCGCTGACCAACTCGCACCACAACCCGGATCGGGAAATGCTGGGCCAGGGCCTGGGCAACCTCGGCTCGGCGCTGCTGGGCGGCATCCCCGGCGCCGGCACGATGGGCGCCTCGCTGGTGAATGTCAGCAGCGGCGCCCAGACCCACCGTTCCGGGATGATCGCCGGCGGCTCGGCGCTGCTCAGCTTCCTGCTGCTGGCCGCGCTGCTGGCCTGGCTGCCGCTGGCGGCGCTGGGGGCGATCCTGCTGGTGGTCGGCTACCGGATGATCGACTGGCATAGCCTGGAGTTCTTCCGCACCGCCTCGACCCGCTTCGATTTCCTGGTGATCCTGACGGTGATCGGCGTCGCGATGACGGTGAATCTGGTCGCCGCCTCCGCCGCCGGCATCGTGCTGGCGATCCTGCTCTATCTGCGCGAACAGAGCCGCAGCACGGTGTTGCGGCGCAAGGTCGATGGCGGCGAAATGTTCTCCAGGGTCGTCCGCAACGAACACGAGCTGGAAATCCTGGTCCGCCACGGCAGCAAGACCGTGGTGGTCGAGTTGCAGGGCAGCCTGTTCTTCGGCACCGCCAACCAGCTTTACCAGGCGCTGGAGCCGGAAATCGGCCCGCGCACCTACGTCATCCTCAACCTGCGCCGGGTGCAATCCCTGGACCTCACCGCGACCCATGTCCTCGAACAGATCAAGGACCGGCTGTCGGCGGTCGGCGCCTACCTGATCTTCACCGAAATTCCCCGCGGCCTGCCCAGCGGCCTGAAGATGAAACGCTACCTGCGGGAAGTCGGTCTGGTCCGCGACACCGAAAAGGCCCTCGCCTTCCGCCAGATCGACGAAGCCCTGGAATGGATCGAGGCCCAGCTGCTCAGCCAGGAGCTGAACGCCGCCGAGGACAACGAGCCGCCCCTCGACCTCCCCGGCCTCGAACATCTGCTCGGCTGGAAGGAAGGCACGCTGACCCGGCTCGCCGAAATCTTCGAAACCCGGCATTACCCCGCCGGCCGCAAGGTGCTCAAACTCTCCTCGACCGACGACGAACTGCTGTTCATCCGCCGCGGCACCGTCCGGGTGATCCTGCCGCTGAACAAGAAGGAGGAGTGGCACATCGGCACCTTCGGCCGCGGCGACTTCATCGGCGAAATGAGCTTCCTCGACAACGAACGCCGCTCCGCCGAAGCCATCGCCCTCAACGACGTCGATTGCTACGTCCTCTCCCGCCACCGCTTCGACCAACTGGGCGACGCCCACACCCAGGCCGCCGCCTACATCTTCGAAGGCATCGCCAGCGTCCTCGCCATGCGGATCCGGTTCATGAACAAGGAGCTGCGGGCGCTGCGGAATTGAGCCTGCATCCGGCATGGCCAGGCCGTTCCGGTTGCGCGTGCCGTCAGAAGACTTCCGGATGCCCAGCCGCAAGGACTGGAAAAAACGCCCTGACGCCCCGGTTCCCGCCCGTCACTGCGACGCGCAGGAACTTTCTCCCGGTCTCAGCCACCCTTTTTCGGGCTGAAGCGGATGATGGCGCGGCCGTCTTCGGTTTTCCGGGGGGCG
>JBEBBF010000090.1:0-8631 GCA_041158545.1 Pseudomonadota bacterium
TGCGCGCCGAGCTGGACGCCGCCGCGCTGGCGCGGGGCTGGCCGGCGCTGCACCAGGAACTGGCGCAACTGGACCCGGAAACCGCGGCCCGGCTGCATCCCACCGATTCGCAGAGAATCCAGCGGGCGCTGGAAATCTGCCGGCTCAGCGGCCGGCCGATGTCCGCCCTGCTGGCGGAAGCCGAGTCGGCGCGGCCGCCCTGGCGCTTTCTCAAGCTGGGCCTGCAGCCGGCGGCGCGCAGCGTGCTGCACGCGCTGATCGCCCGCCGCTTCCAGCAGATGCTGGCCGATGGTCTGGAGGATGAAGTCAGCCGGCTGCGCCGGGATTTCCCGCTGCACCTGGGCCTGCCGTCGATGCGCTGCGTCGGCTATCGCCAGGTCTGGGAAGCCCAGGACGGGCTGATTCCCCACGCCGAACTCTGCGACCGCGGCATCTTCGCCACCCGCCAGCTGGCCAAACGCCAGCTGACCTGGATGAACAACACGCTGCAACCGGAAATGTTCGACAGCCTGGACCCGCAACACCTGGACGCCCTCAGCCGCCGGGTCAGCGCATTCCTCGGCAGCGCGGGCTGAAGCCGGGCCCGGCACGGCCCGGTCTTCGATCCGGAAATTCAGAAGCGCCCGTTATCCAGCCCCTGCAGCATTTCCCGCGTCACGCCATCGAAGCTCAGGATGCGGCGGCCCTTGTGCTCCTTCAGGAAATCCTGGGCATCCCCGGCGCTATCCAGGGGCACCAGCTCATGCCCCATCGGCCCCAGCACGTCGGAACCGATCACGAAACGGGCGCGGCGGGCATCGATGCGCTGCAGGTTGTAGAAATCCGTGACGTAGAGGCCCGCGAGGTCGGCTTCGCGGTGGCCGGGGGCGTATTTCGGCAAGTCCAGCAGGAACTTGAACATGTCCTTGGCCCCATCGAAGTAATGGACATGCCCATCCTTCCATTGCACCACCGCAACCCAATTCGGGTACTTCGAGACCAGCATGCCGCAGACCGGGCAGGTGTCCCGCGGCCCCGGCTGCCCCTTCGCCTCCGCGGCCGCCCCACCGGCCAAGCCCAGGCCCCACACCAGCAGCAGGATCGCCCCCCCCAGGCGCCGCATGTTCATGCTTTCTTCGCTTCCGCTGCGCGGCGACGGCGCTCTTCGCGCATCTTGCGGATCATCGTCACATCGCTTGCCATGTCCAGGTAGGACTCGCGCAAGGCGTCGTCAAACTTCGCCAGCGTGCCGCCATGCTTTTCCTGGAAACTGCGCGCCACGTCGGCGGAGGCAAAGGCGTGCTTGCTGCGTTTGGTCATCGCGTGCTTCAGGTCGGCACCGATCAGGAAGCTCAGCGTCTCCACCGGCAGCAAGGGCCGCGGCTCGGCGCTGGCGGCAAAATCCGGCCCCCAGATCTGCTTCGGCTCCCGGTCGATGTTCAAACCCAGGCTCAGCGACAGGCAGTGGATCGAACAGACCCCATCGCAGAGATCGTCGGAATACTGAACCAGCATCCGCGTCCGGTGATGTTCGCGGCGATCCATCCCGCAATAGGGGCACTTCGGATACTTCTCCAGTTCGTTGTCCAGCGGGGTGCTGTCCGCCGGCTTTTTCGGGATGAACTGGCCGGGCGTCCCGTCGCTGGCGCAGGACTGGGATTGAGATTGAGCCTGCGCCGGCAGCGCCGTGGCCACCAGGCCGGCCAGCGTGGACAATTTAAGTACATCGCGACGTTTCATGCGGATTCCCCTTTCAAACGATCTTGCCCGTGGGCGTGGATAGCGGCAGGAATATTAGCCTTCGGTGATGAACACACCCTGCGACAAATTGTCGCAGCCCAACCCGGCGGGGAAAGTCCGGCGCGGCCGGCTTGCGGCCTGCAGGGCACGCCCGCGACTCCGGCGACCGGGGCGCACGGGCAGCGGAACGCCCGGCCAGCCCCGCCGCCGCTCAGCCCACCAGCTTGTACAAGGTCAGGCTGAAACGCAGCCCCTGCCCCAGCGTCAGCAGCCCCAGCACCAGCACGCACAGCGCCGCCAGTTTCTGCAAGCCGCCGCGCAGCCGCGGCCCCAGCCGACCGAACAGCACGGACGCCGCCAGCATCGCCGGCAGGGTACCGGCGCCAAAAGCCAGCATCAGCAAGGCGCCTTCGCCCGGCCCGGCGGCAGTACTCGCCTTGACCGCCATCGCCATCGTCATCGAACAGGGCATCAGGCCGTTCAGCGCCCCGCCCAGCAGCGCCCCCTGCAACGGCCCCCGCTGCACGGCGCCCAGGAACTGCCGCCGCACCCAGACCACCGGCGCAAAACCCAGCCGGTTGCGCCAGGGCGACCAGCCCAGCATCTCCAGCCCCAGCACGCTGACGACCAGCCCGGCCAGCATCTGCAGGCCGCCCTGCCACAAACCGAAACGGCCGCTGGCCACCAGCACCGCCCCCAGGGCCGCCGCCAGCGCCCCGACCAGCCCATAAATCCCGATCCGTCCGCCGTGATAGGCCAGATAAGGCCAGACACCGCGGGCGCCCAGTTTCATGAAAAAAGCCGAAACCAGCCCGCCGCACATCCCCAGGCAATGCCCGCTCCCCGCCAGCCCGGCGACAAAAGCCAGCCCGTAGGACAAGCCCGTGGCCAGTTCCAGATGCGGGTGATCCATGCCGAAGCCCCGCCTCAGCGCTGCAGCCGCAGCGAATTGGTGACGACAGACAGGGAGCTGAGGGCCATCGCGGCGGCGGCGATCATCGGGTTGAGGCGGCCGGCGGCGGCGACGGGAATCGCGATGACGTTGTAGCCCAGTGCCCAGAACAGGTTCTGGCGGATGATCGTCATGGTCCGGCGGGACAGTTCGATCCCGGCGGCCACCCGGCGGATGTCGCCGCCGACCAGGGTCAGATCCGCGGCATCAACGGCAATGTCGGCGCCGCCCCCCACCGCAAAGCCGACATCGGCAGCGGTCAGCGCCGGTGCATCGTTGATGCCATCGCCGACCATCCCGACCTTGTGGCCGGCAGCCTGGCGGGCACGGATCGCCGCCAGCTTGTCCGCCGGCGTGCAGCGGGCCAGCACTTCGTCGATCCCGACTTCCTGCGCGACCTGGTACGCCACCGCGTCCAGGTCGCCGGTCGCCATCACCGTGACCAGCCCCAGGCGATGCAGCAGCGCGATGGCTTCGCGGGCGCCGGGGCGGGGCCGGTCGGCCACCGCGAAGACGGCGGCCGGCTCGGCATCGACGGCAAGCAGCACCGGCGTTTTGCCCTGTGCCGCCAGCCGGGCGGTTGCCGCGGCCAGGGGCGCCACCGCCACGCCCCGTTCCTCCAGCAGTGCGGCATTGCCGAGCAACAGCCCGTGGCCCGCGACTTCGGCCTCGATGCCCCTGCCGGGAAAGGCGTGGAAATGCCCGGCCTCCAGCGCGGCCTGCTGCCGCGGCCGGCACCAGGCCAGCAAAGCGCGGGCGAGAAAGTGTTCCGAACCGGATTCGGCCGCGGCGACCAGCGCCGCCAGCCGGGCTTCGTCCTGGCCGGGCAGCAGCAGGACTTCCGTGACGGCCGGCTTGCCTTCGGTCAGCGTCCCGGTCTTGTCGAAGATCAGCGTGTCCAGCGCGGCGGTGGTTTCCAGGGCTTCGCCGTGGCGGATGTAGATGCCGCGACGGGCGGCCTGCCCGGTCCCGACCATGATCGCCGTCGGCGTCGCCAGCCCGAGGGCACAAGGGCAGGCGATCAGCAGCACCGCGACGGCGTGTCCCAGTGCCTGGGACAGGGGGGCGCCGGCCAGGCTCCAGCCGAGCAGGGTCGCCCCGGCGACACCGGCCACCGCCGGCACGAAACGGGCGGAAATGCGGTCGGCCAGCTTTTGCACTGGCAGCTTGCTGCCCTGGGCCTGATCGACCAGCCGGACGATGCCGGCCAGCACGGTATCGCCGCCGATGGCGCTGACCCGCATCGTGAAACTGCCATGACCATTGACGCAGCCGCCGGTCACCCGGTCGCCGGTTTCCCGCGCCACCGGCAGGGATTCCCCGGTCAGCAGGGATTCATCGAGGCGGGAGGCCCCGCTGACGATGTGGCCATCGCCGGGCACCCGTTCGCCGGGACGGACCCGCAGCAGGTCGCCGACCTGCAGGGCCTCCACCGCCACGGCTTCCTCGCTGCCGTCGGCGGCGATCCGCCAGGCCGTTGCCGGCTGCAGCTCGATCAGCTTGCGAATCGCCTCGCCGGCCTGACCGCGGGCCTTTTCCTCCAGGTAGCGCCCCAGCAGCACGAAGCTGCAGATGCCCGCGGCGGACTCGAAATAGACGTGGTGATGGAGTTTCAGCACGCCGGGCAGGCTGTAGGCCCAGGCCGCGCCGGCCCCCATGGCGATCAGCGTGTCCATGTTGGCCTCGCCCCGGCGGGCCAGCGCCCAGGCCTTGCGGAAGATGCCGTCGCTGCTGCCGAACAGCACCGCGCTGCTCAGGACGAATTCCATGACGCGCAAAGGCAGGGAGCGGTGCATCAGCATGCCGGAGGCGAGCACCGGCAGACTCAGCAAGGCCGCCTGCAGACAGCGGCGGCGGGCCTCGGCAAGCCGCGCCTGTTCCCGCTCGACCAGCAGGCGCCGCTGCGCCAGGGTGTCCATCGGCCGGGCCTGGTAGCCGAGCCGGGCGAGCAGTGCCGCCAGCGCCTCCCGGTCCAGATGCCCGCGCACCGTCAGCGAGGCTGCGGCGTAATTGACCGCCGCCGACTGCACCCGCGGATCCCGCTGCAGCGACAGCTCGATCAGCAGCGCACAGGAAGCGCAAGTCATCCCTTCCACCGCCAGCACGCATTCGCTGAGCGGACCGCTGAGCTCCGCCAGCGCCTGCGGTCGCGGCGGCGGCGCGCTGACCAGTTGCCCCAGCACCGCATCCAGCGTCGCCAGCAGCCGGGCTTCCGGCAGCTGCGCCGGGTCATAGCGCAGGGTCAGCGAACCAATCTCCGGAACCAGGCCGACATCGCGGACTCCGGGATGCTTGCGCAGCAGGATCTCGAGGATGTAGCCCCGCTCCGGCTGCCGCAGCAGGCCGGGGGCAAGGATGCGCAGCCGCCGTTGCAGGCGATGCACCAGGCGGAAATGTTTCATGGGGATTTGCGGTAACGCACCAGCAGGAAGACCAGATAGAACACCGACAGCCAGGCCTGGCTGTGCGCCAGCGGCTGTTGCAGCCAGCGCCGGCTGATCAGGTCCCAATGCACCTTGATCAGGTAGAAGGCCAGCACGTCATTGGCAAAGTTGGTCAGCGCCTTTTCGGTCAGCGCGCTGTTGAGCAGCGGTTGCAGCCGCTCCGGCAACCCGGCGGGCAGCACGTCCGCGGCCTTGCCCAGCGCGGCCTGGAGCGTGGCTCGTAAACCAGCCAGCGCCCCTTCCAGCGGGCCGGCCGCCTCGCCGTCTGCAAGCGCTACGCTCACCGCTTCGTCCCCGGCCCCTGCCGCCATGGCGGCCGCCTCCGGGTGCCCGTTCAGCGGCGGCAATGTTTCCAGCAGCGCAAACACGCGGCCGGCGACCTGGCCCGGCGTCAGCAGGCTCGCGAGGTAGTCCAGTTGCAAGTGCCGTTGCCCGGCATCGAAATCGACGCGGACCATGCCCGTCCCTGCCCGCAGCGCCGTCACCAGCGCGGTGGCATGGGCATCCAGCTCCGGCGGCAGGCCGAGGCTGAGCCGGCCGGGCTGGCGGCGCAGCACGCTGATCCGCTGCCCCAGGCGATGCGCCTGGCTCATGGCCGGGCTCCCGGCTGGGCGGCTTCGCGCTTTTCCTCGGCTTCGGCGAGCAGGTCATTGAGATTTTCCCGCTGGTGCAGCGCGAAATCCTTGCCCATGCCCCCGAGGCGGGACAGGCCTTCCACCACTTCCTTCTGGTATTTGAACAGCAGGAAGCCTGCCGCCAACCCGCCGGCCGCGCCCACTGCCAGCAGCGTCAGCGGATTGCGCAACAGGGTCGCCCCCAGCAGCTTCTGTCCGGCCGCCATCCCGCCGGCGGCCAGCATCGATCCGGCCGCCAGCGGCTTGGCGGCCAGGGCTTTCCCCGCCATCGGCCCGGCCTGGGACATCAGGTGCTGCATGTGCTTGAGCATTTCCTCGTTCATGATTTTTCCTTGGGTGAGGCTGCCGCCCCCGCCGCCGGGTCCGGCCCGGCGTCGAGTTCGTGCAGCAGGGTGTAGATGCCGCGACAGCCCTCGCAGCAGAACTGCAGCGTCGCTTGCGGCGTGGTCAGCGGGAAGGGCTGGGCGCCCAGCGGCAGGCCGCACAGGACGCAGGGCAGGTTTTCAGCGGCGACGGGGTTCATGGCAGCAGGGCGCGGACGTGGCGTTCGAAGGTGGCGGCATCGGCTTCGCCGACCAGCTTGGCCCGGACGACACCGGCCGGGTCGACAAAATAGGTCGTCGGCAGCCCGACCACCGCGTAACGACGGGCAATCGCCGCGTCCTCGTCGAGCAGCACCGGATAGCTGATGCCGAGGCGAGCGATGAAGGCGGCGACCGTGGCCCGGTCCTGGCCGGCGTTGATCGCCAGTACGGTCAGGCCGCGGTTGCGGTACTGCTGATAGACCGGCTCGATGCTGCGCATTTCCCCTTCGCAATAGCGACACCAGTCGGCCCAGAAGCGGATCACCAGCGGCTGGCCACGCCCGCCGGCGGCGAGCGCAAAGGTCGGGCCGTCGAGTTGCGGGCCGCTGAAGGCCGGGGCGGCGTCGCCGACATTCAGCGCCGGCTTGTCGCCCCCGCCACAGGCGGCCAGCAGCAGGCAGAACAGCAGGCACAGGGTACGCATCGTCCTCACTCGATCAGGATCAACCGGGATTGCCAGACGGCCAGGGCCGCCAGCAGTGCAAACAGACTATAGCCCGCCAGGGCCACCCCGGCCAGCCGCCGGGACAGACGAGGTGCGAGCAGCGCCAGCCCCGGCCGGCCGGCGCAGGCCCGGACCAGCCCGGTGCCCAGCGCGGCGACGCTGGCGACGAACAGCGGCAGGTAGAGGGCGTAACCCTGGTAGTGGTATTCGGGTTTCAGCAGGCAGAACGGGCAGTGATGGTGGGGATGTTCGTAGAGGTAGAGCGAGAGGTAGGACAACACGGCGAGCAGGCCCGCGGCGAAGGCCAGGGCACCGGCCAGCGCGGTGGCACAGGCACTGGCGCGGCCGCCGTCGCGGCGATGCCAGGCGGCGAGCAGCAGGACCAGCCCCAGCCCCAGCGCCGAGAGCAGCATCGCCGGCTGCGGCGGCAGCGCCGACAGTTCCGCCGCCAGGGTCCGGGCTTCCCCGGAAAACAGGCTGCCGCAGCAGGAGGTGATGACCTGGGCCTTGAGTCCGCTGAAAAACCGCCATTGCAGCACGAGGTTGAGCACCAGCAGCGGCAGCAGCCCCAGCAACAGGCCGTATTTCAGCCGGATCAAGGGGTATTGCCTGGCCTGGTTATCGAGGTGATTGAGGATCAGCCACAGGGACGCGGCGAAGAAGACGGCCACCTGGCTGCCCAGCGCCGGGAAGCCCCAGGGGTTGACGTTCAGCGTCCCGACCGCGCACATCGCGCCGACAAAGCGCAGCGCCAGCCGGTCGGCGGTGAACACGAACAGCAGCAGCGCCAGCCCCTGTGCCGCCAGCACGAAGCCGGTCAGCGTCGAATACAGATAGGTCCGCCGCTCCAGCCGCAGTTGCCGGCTGCTGCCGCTGGACAGATCCCAGTGGCGCAGCAGCTCGATCAGCCCCGGCGTCACCAGCGCCAGCAAGAGCACCGCCGTCCCGGCCACCAGCAGCAGCGCGATGATCGCCGGCTGGAACAGCATCAGTCGGCCACCAGCCGGCCGTCACGCAGGCTGACCACCCGATGCACCAGCGGCGACTGGATCACCAGCGGATCATGGCTGGTCAGCAGTACCGTCTTGCCGTCGGCGTTGAGCTCGGCCAGCAGGTTCAGGCACTGCTGCGCCAGCGCGGTGTCGAGGTTGGCGGTCGGCTCGTCGGCGATGATCACTTCCGGATCGTTGATCAGCGCCCGGGCGATGGCGACCCGCTGCTGTTCGCCGCCGGACAGCCAGGCCACCGGCGTGGCCAGCTGTCTTTCCAGCCCGAAACGCGCCGCCAGTGCCCTTGCTGCCGCCTGCACCGCCCGCTGCGGCCGCCCGGTGGGCCGGGCCGGCAGCAGGATGTTTTCCAGCGCCGACAGGTCGCGGATCAGGTTGAACTGCTGGAAGACGAAGCCGAAATGATGGCGGCGCAATCCGGTCAGGAAGCGCTCCGGCAACGCCGAGATGTCCTCGCCGTGCAGGCGGACCCGGCCGCTGCTCGGCCGGCTGAGGCAGCCGGTCAGGCTGAGCAATGTGGTCTTGCCGGAACCGCTGGGGCCGCGCAGCACGGTGATGCGCCCGGCTTCGATGTCGAGGTATATCCCATCCACCGCCCGGAAGGCGTTGGGCCGGCCTTCGTTGAAGACCTTGCTGACCTGGCGTAGCTCGATCATGCCCGCATCACCGTATCGGGGTCGGTGGTGGCGGCGCGCCAGATCGGCACCAGCACCGCAGCGAGATAGGGAAATACCGTGAAGAACAGCAGGGTCGCCAGCCCCAGACCGTCCACCGCCGGTATCAGCGTGAACCGGGGTTGCAGCACCGACCAGCCCTTGAGCACCGGCGTCAGCAGCGCCGCCCCG
>JBEBBF010000091.1:0-3509 GCA_041158545.1 Pseudomonadota bacterium
CCGAGCGGGCGAAGTCGTTGAACACGTATTTCGCCTTGGCGCTGCTGCCATCGACCGGTGGCCGCGAGCCGGTGGCCTGGAAAATGACGCCGAGCAGGATCGGGTGCCAGTTCACCGTGCGCCCGTGGCGGGCGGCGACGGCGTCGATTTTTTCCGCCAGCAGATAGCCGTAGGGGCTGGAAAAATCGAAATAAAAGTCGAGCGGGGGCGTTGCGGATGCACTCATGCTTGTCTCCTCGTGCGGGGTAGGGATCACGGTCGCCGGCATTTTTGTCTTTTTTGCCGGTCGACCGTGGAAATGCGGGGGCTTACTCGGCGGCGATGCTGCGGCCGATCACCAGGCGCTGGATGTCGTTGGCGCCTTCGTAGATCTGGCAGATGCGCACGTCGCGGTAGATGCGTTCAACCGGGAAGTCGCTGGTGTAGCCGACGCCGCCGTGGATCTGGATGGCGTCGGAGGAGATTTTCTCGGCGGCTTCGGAGGCGAACATCTTGGCCATCGAGGCTTCCTTCAGGCAGGGCTTGCCGGCGTCCTTCAGCGTGGCGGCGCGCCAGACCATCAGCCGGGCGGCGTCCAGCAGCGTGGCCATGTCGGCGAGGCGGAAGCTGACGGCCTGATGTTCGATGATGGGCACGCCGAAAGTGACGCGCTCCTTGGCGTAGCGCACCGCCGCTTCAAAGGCGGCGCGGGCCATGCCGATGCTCTGGGAGGCGATGCCGATCCGGCCCGCTTCCAGGTTGGACAGGGCGATCTTGTAGCCTTCGCCTTCCTTGCCCATCAGCGCGGAGGCGGGAACCCGGCAGTCCTCGAAAATGATCTGCACGGTGTCGGAGGCGTGCTGGCCCATTTTTTCTTCGAGCCGCCCGACGATGAAGCCTGGCGTATTGGTCGGCACCAGGAAACAGGAAATGCCCTTCTTGCCGGCGGCCTTGTCGGTCACGGCGAAGACAATGGCCATGTCGGCATGCTTGCCGGTGGTGATGAACTGCTTGGTGCCGTTCAGCACGAAGAAATCGCCGTCCCCGTCGTTTCCCTTATCGGCGCGGGTGGTGATCGCGGCGGCATCCGAGCCGGTGTGCGGCTCGGTCAGGCAGAAACAGCCCAGCTTTTCACCGCGGGCCAGGGGTTTCAGCCAGGTCTGCTTTTGTTCCTCGGAACCGTATTTCAGCGTGATGCCGCAGGCCAGCGAGTTCTGCACCGACACGATGGTGGACGTGGCGCCATCACCGGCGGCGATTTCTTCCAGCGTCAGCACCAGGCTCATGTAGTCCAGCCCGGCGCCGTCGTACTCCTCCGGCACCGTCATGCCCATGGCGCCCAGTTCCCCCAGGTCCTTCAGTACCTGGGCGGGGAAGGTGTGGTCCTTGTCCCACTGCGCGGCGAAGGGCGCGATGCGCTCCTGCGAAAAAGCACGCATGGTGTCGCGGATCATTTCCTGTTCTTGCGTAAGGATCATCTTCGTCTCCTCGTTTCAATGTGTAGGGGCGAACGAGTTCGCCCGTGATTTCGTGTTTTCACCGCCCAAGGGCGAATGAATTCGCCCCTACAGGGTGGGATTGCTGGGCGAACAAGTTCGCCCCTACAGCCAGATGGCGTCCCACAAGGGGTATGCGCCGATTTTCTCGACCAGCCCGGCGCGGAGCGGGTTGGCCACGATGTAGCGGGCGATGGCGGGCAGGTCGTCTTCCTGGCGCATCGCCCGGTCGTGAAAGCCTTTCTGCCAGACCGGGCCGGAACTGCCAGCGTACTGATTGACCAACTGCCCCGTCCTGCCTTTGAACGCTTTCACCGTATCAGAAAGCGACGTTTTCTCACCCAACTGGAAAAGCCAGTGCAAGTGGTCCGGCATCAGCACCCAGGCCATGGACTTCAAGCACCCTTCCTCTTCCAGTTTCCGCATTTCCCCAACGACTGCCCTCCCAAGCCGCCAATCCGAGAACCAGGGGTTCCGGTTTGCTGTAACCGTGGTGATCAGATACGCCTGACCAGGCAAGGAAAAGCGGCCAACGAGCAGGGCGTCGCGAGTCATTTCGTCATCCTCGGCTCTGTCAGGGCGGAATTCGTTCTGTAGGGGCGAATTCATTCGCCCATCGACCCTTAATCCTCCGAAGCTGTTGTAGGGGCGAACTTGTTCGCCCGTGATTTCGTGTTTTCACCGCCCAAGGGCGAATGAATTCGCCCCTACGGGGATCAGCACATTTCGACTGCCAGGGCCGTGGCTTCGCCGCCGCCGATGCACAGGCTGGCGACGCCGCGCTTCAGGCCGTATTTCTTCAGCGCGCCGAGCAGCGTGACGATGATGCGGGCGCCGGAGGCACCGATGGGGTGGCCGAGGGCGCAGGCGCCGCCGTGGATGTTCACCTTGGCCGGGTCCAGCTTCAGGTCACGCACGGTGGCCATGGTCACCACGGCGAAGGCTTCGTTGATTTCCCACAGATCGACGTCGGCGGTGGTCCAGCCGGTCTTGGCCAGCAGCTTTTCCATGGCGCCGACCGGCGCGGTCGGGAACAGGGCCGGGACGTGGGCGTGGGTGGTGTGGCCGAGGATGGTGGCGATGGGCGTGGCGCCCAGCTTTTCAGCGGTGGAGCGGCGCATCAGCACCAGGGCAGCGGAGCCGTCGGAAATGGAGGAGGAATTGGCCGGGGTCACCGTGCCGTCCTTCTTGAACGCCGGCTTCAGCGACGGAATCTTGTCGATGTTGGCCTTGGGCGGCTGTTCGTCGTCCTTGATGAGCACGTCACCCTTGCGACCGGCCACCTTCACCGGGGCGATTTCCCAGCCAAAGGAGCCGTCCTTGATGGCGGCCTGGGCGCGGGTGGTGGATTGGATGGCCCAGGCGTCCTGCTCTTCGCGAGTGAAGCCATAGGACGCGGCGCATTCTTCGGCGAAGGTGCCCATCAGACGACCGGCGGTTTCCTTGGAATAGCGGTCTTCCAGGCCGTCGAAGAACATGTGGTCCAGCACCTGACCGTGACCGAGACGGAAGCCGCCGCGGGCCTTGGTCATCATGTAGGGCGCGTTGGTCATCGACTCCATGCCGCCGGAGATCATCACCTCGTTGGTGCCGGCCAGCAGCAGGTCGTGGGCCAGCATCGTGGCCTTCATGCCGGAGCCGCAGACCTTGTTGATGGTGGTGCAGCCGGCAGACAGGGGCAGGCCAGCGCCCAGAACGGCCTGGCGGGTCGGCGCCTGGCCCAGACCAGCGGGCAGTACGCAGCCGAAGATGACTTCCTGCACCACGTCGGCAGGCAGCCCGGAGCGCTCGACGGCGGCACGGATGGCGACGCTGCCCAGCTGGGGTGCGGTCAGACTGGCGAAATCACCCTGAAAACCGCCCATGGGCGTGCGGGCAACGGAAACGATAACGACGGGATCGGTCATGGAAAAACCTCTGGATTCGTTGAAATGGTGGGGCGGGCCTCGGCCCGCCGTGGCCGGATCAGTCCGGCCTTATTTGGCAGCCATGCGAATGGCGCCGTCCATGCGGATGACTTCGCCGTTCAGGTAC
>JBEBBF010000092.1:0-5229 GCA_041158545.1 Pseudomonadota bacterium
TTCACGGCGGGCGATTTCCTCGGACAGCGCGGCGTTTTCCCCCTGCAGCACCACCCGGTGGCGGTCGGATTCGGCGACGTCGGCCTGAAGCTGATGCGCCCGCTGCCGCATTCTTTCGTACAGCAGCGCCGCGCCCAGGATCAGCAGCGAAAACAGCCCGGCGGAGAACAGGAACAGCCGGGAGGTGATCTGGCCGTAGAGTTCCTCGTCGCTGAGCAGGGTCACCAGCGCCAGCGGCTGGCCGTTGATCGGGGTGCGTAGCGCGAAGTCGATGTCCACTTCGCCTTCCTTGCCGGCCAGACGGGCGCTGACCGGGCTGACGCTGTCCGCCGGCAGCGCCGCGAGTTGCTGCGCCAGGGCCAGCGACAACTGGGGCGGCTGGCCGGGAATCGCCAGTTCGCGGCCGTCGGCGCCGAGCAGCAGCTCCCGGTAGTTGCGATGTTCCGGATGGCCCAGCAGGTAACGCTGCAGCTGGCCGAGGTCGCTGAGGGTCACCAGCGTGCCGGCCAGCTGGCCCTTGTGCAGCACCGGGGCGGTGCTGATCAGGCGGCGGCTGGCGATGTCCAGGTGCAGGCTGGGGGCTTCCGGCCTGGCCGGCAGCGGAATGTCGGCTTCGCCGGGGGTGAGGTCGGCCAGGTTGGCGCCGGTGCTGTCGTAGAAGATGATCCGCTGGTAAATCGCCTCGCCGCGCAGGGTTTTCTGGGCGACGTAGCGGCGAAAGCGCTGTTCGATGGCGTCCAGGCTGGTGTTCAGCCCGTAGCGCAGCGACATGCCGAGGTCCCGGTTGACCAGATAGGTCTCGATTTCCGGGCTTTCCGCCAGTTCCTGGGCGCCGTTCTTCCGCTCGCCGATGAAGTCCTCCAGCAGCGCGACCCGGCGCTGGTTGTCGGCGAGCAGGCGACCACTGGCTTCCTGCCGCAACTGCTGCTGGGAGCGGTAGGCGTTGCCCAGCAGCAGTACCGCGTAAAGGCAGAAGACCGCGGCGAACAGCAGCGGCCAGTGGGTAGAGAGTCGGCGCAGCACGTCAGCCCAGGGGGATCAGGATTTGCGGGCGAAGAATTCCGGGAAGTAGCGACGGATGCCGGGGTAGTACTTGTTCACCAGCTTGTCGTAGCTGCCGTCGGCCTTGAGCTGTTTCAGGTAGGCGTCGAAGGCGTCCCGCAGTTCCGGCGAGGATTTCGGGAAGGCGGCGGCGAGATTCTGTGCTTCCGAGATCGGGCCGAGCACCTTGATCTTGCCGTTCCACCTTTGCAGGTCGAGGATCGCGTCAGGAACGTCCAGCAGCGTGAATTCCGCTTCCTTGTTGAGCAGCGCCGGGACCATCTCGTTCAGGTTGGTGTTGCGGGTGTAGGCGCGCAGGTCGATCCCGGTGTTCTTCAGCCCGTAATTGGCCGGGTCCAGACAGGTCTTTTCCATGACCAGCAGGCTGCGCTTGCCGATCAGTGTCTTGGTTTCTTCGATGTCCTTCAGCAGGTTGTCGCTGCCCTTGATCGGCTTGTAGGGCGAGTCGGCGCGGGCGATCAGCAGCACTTGCGACGGGAAGGTCGGGGCGGAGTACAGCAACACTTTTTCCCGCCACGGCAGCATCGTGAAACCGGTGGCGATCAGGTCGCCCTTGACCGGGAAGTCGCCTTCCAGCGTGACTTCATCGCCCTTGCGGATTACGTCCTTGCCGAGCAGGTCACGGATCACGCTGTAGAAATCGGAATAGACCAGCTGGTAGCGGACGCCGATGGATTTGGCAAAGCCCTGCATCAGTTCGACCTCGAAGCCGTCGCCGGCGCCGGTGACGAAGTTGGCGTAACGGATGCCGAGGTGGCGCAGCTCGCCCTTGGCCTTGATCTCCTTCAGGTCCGCCTGGGCGGCGGGCAGAAACGCCAGAAGGCTCAGGCTCAGCAACAGCCGGCTGGCGAGGCGCCAGAACCCGGAACGGCGGGCGGAAAACAGGGAAATTGGGGCTTGCATGGTCCTTCCTCCTTCAGCGGCATGATCCTTTGAATCTGACAGAAAAACAGCGGGCTAACAAGCATGTTGGATAGCTAGTAAGGGGCCTGCCGCAGATGGAAAAGTGGCGGAATTGTGCATTTCCGCAGCAGACAGCCGCAATCGGCTCTGCTATAACCACGGGGGTCAGGCTGTTGTTCAGGAGAAGGTACGATGGTTTTCTTTCAGCTGTTTGCCAATAACCCCAAACTCCTCCGGGTGCCCGCCGGGGAAGTGCTGTTTCGCGAAGGGGACGACGGTCAGGTGCTCTATGTGCTGACCGAGGGTACGGCCAACATCACCGTCAAGGGCTATGTGGTCGAGGAAATGGTCGCGGGCAGCATCGTCGGTGAAATGTGCCTGGTGGCGCCGGGGCCCCGCTCGGCAACGGTGCAGGCACTGACCGATTGCCAGTTCGCCGAAATCGACGAAAAACGCTTCCACTACCTGGTGCAGCAAACCCCGTTTTTTGCGATTCAGGTCATGAAGATCATGGCGGAACGTCTGCGCAACGCCGACCGGGCCATCGCCAGCCTGATCAATAACTGAACTTCGCCCACGCCGCCTGCGGCGTGGCAGGCGTAGTCCTGACGCGGCGCCGAGGCGCCGCGTTTCAGTCCACCAGAATGCCCTGTTCGGCGGCGACGATCTCGCCGATCACCGAGACATGAATGCAGGACTGCTGCAGGAAGATCGACAGCACTTCGGTGGTGGTGTCGGGGACGCAGCTGACCAGCAGGCTGCCGGGGGCCAGCGCGTCGGTCAGCAGGCAGCGTTCCGCCCGGCCGAGATGCGGCGCGAGGCGTATCCGTGCGCCATGGCGTTTCCAGTTCGCGGCTGCGGTTTCCGGCATCGGGCCGGTGGCCATCGCCAGCGCATCGGGCAGCAGCGGCAGTGCGGCAAAGCGCAGATGGGCGCCCACTTTCCAGCTGTTGCACAAATCGATGACATGCCCCAGCAGGCCGTGATCGGTGGCCTCGGTGACGGCGTGCACCCCTTGCAGGCAGGCCAGCGCCGGCGCCGCGGCGAAGTTCGGGGTCCGTAGCGTTTCCAGGGCTTCCAGCTGATGCGGTTGCAGCTGACCGCCGACCAGAACCCGGTCATAGAGGCCGTAACCCAGCGGCTGGCTGAGCAATAGCTTGTCGCCCGGCTGCATCGCCTTGAGCGTCAGCTTGACGGCGGGGCGGGCGACCTGGGTCATGCTGCGTCGAAACCGGCGTCGAAAATCGCCGTGACCAGATCCGGGCGGCTGATGGCGGCAGGGTCGAAGGTGACGCGGGCTTCCGCCGCTTCCAGCGACACTTCGGCGCTGCTCACGCCGGCGAGGGCGCCGAGGACGTCGGTGATGTTCTTGACGCAGCCCTGGCAGCTCATGCCATCAATCTTGATTACGGTGTTTTCCATGTCGGTTCGTCGTAGTGATAGGGTTGATAACGCAGGAGTTCGGTAAAGCGCTCGGCGGGCAAGGGTACGCTGAAATGGTAGCCCTGCGCCAGATCGGAGGATTCGTCCTGGATGCGCAGCAACTGCTCGGCGGTTTCCACCCCTTCGGCCACCACTTCCAGCCCGAAACTGTGGCCCATCCGGACGATGGTGCCGGCGATGCTGGTCTCGCCGACCTGCTGCCGGTTCACCTCGCGGACGAAGTCCTGGTGAATCTTCAGCCGGTCAATCGGCATTTCCTGCAGCCGGGTCAGGCAGGAAAAACCGCTGCCAAAACCGTCGAGCGCCAGCTTGATGCCGTGCTGCTTCAGCTGGCGCAGGGTCTCCAGCGCCAGCGCCGGCTTTTGCATCACCGTATCCTCGCGGAACTCCAGTTCGATGACGCCCGGGGGAATTTCGAACTCGGCCAGAATCTGGCCAACCCGGCTGGCAAAGCCCCGGTGCTGGAATTGCCGCGACGAAACATTCACCGAGATGCGGCTGTCCAGCCCGCTGTCGCGCCAGTCCTGCCACTGGCGGCAGACTTCCTGCAGCACCCAGTCGCCCAGGCTGACGATCAGCCCGCATTCCTCGGCCACCGGGATGAAGCGGCTGGGCGGAACCAGGCCGAGCTGGGGATGCTGCCAGCGGAGCAGGGCTTCGGCGCCGACGATATGCCCGTCCTTCAGATCGACCAGCGGCTGGTAGAGCAGGCGGAATTCCTGCTGCTCCAGCGCCTGGCGCAGGCTGGTTTCCAGCATCTGCCGTTCGAAGGAGGCGACGTTCATCTCGGCGGTGAAGAACTGGTAGCCATTGCGGCCGGCCATCTTGGCCTGGTACATCGCCATGTCGGCATGTTTGACCAGGGTGTCGCCGTCCTGGCCGTCCTGGGGGTAGAGGCTGATGCCCAGCGAGGGCGTCACCGCCAGCTGATGCTCGCCGATCTGGTAGGGGTGGGCCAGCGCGTCGCTCAGCTTTCTGACCACGTCGATCACCGTTTCGTCCTGGGCGTCGGGGAGGACCAGCGCGAATTCGTCGCCGCCAAGGCGGGCGGCGGTGTCGGAGCGGCGGATGTTGTCGCGCAGCCGGCGGGCGACTTGCCGCAGGATGCCGTCGCCGACCTGATGGCCGAGGCTGTCGTTGATCTGCTTGAAATGGTCGAGGTCGATGAAGATCACCGCCACCGACCAGTTGTCCCGGTCGGCGTGGGCCAGCGCCTGATTCAGCCGGTCGGTGAACAACGAGCGATTGGGCAGGCCGGTCAGCGGGTCGAAGTAGGCCAGTTCGCGAACCCGCTTTTCGGCGGCGCGCTGCTCGGTGATGTCGGCGACCATGCCCAGGTAGTTGGAGACTTCGCCGGCTTCGTTGCGCACGGCGGAGATGCGCAGCCAGGCCAGGTAGGTGTCGCCGTCCTTGCGCCGGTTCCAGATTTCTCCCTGCCAGAAGCCGACCTGTTTCAGCCGGTCCCACATCATCGCGTAGAACAGCGGCTCCTGCAGACCTGATTTGAGTAGCGAAGGGTTCTGGTGCATCACTTCCTCGACGCCATAACCGGTGATGTCGGTGAAGGCCTGGTTCACTGCGGTGATGCGGATCTGCGCGTCGGTGATGATCAGGGCTTCCCGGCTGTGCTGGAACAACAGTGACATCTGTTGCAGGCGTTCATGGACCTGCTTGCTGCTGTCGATGTCGTAACAGGAGCCGATGTAGCCGAGGAATTCGCCGTTCAGGCCGAAGATCGGGTTGCCGCAGTCGAGCAGCCAGCGGTAGCTGCCGTCGTGGTAGCGCAGCCGGTATTCCATCGAGAAGGTTTCCCGCTGGGCG
>JBEBBF010000093.1:0-2970 GCA_041158545.1 Pseudomonadota bacterium
CGGCCGCAACTACGTCGGCGTCTCCAGCACGGGTGACATCTACGCCTGCCACCGCCTGGTCGGCACCGAAGACCATCGCCTCGGCAGCGTCCGCGGCGGCGAATTGCGGCGGGAGCAGTACGTCAGCAACGCCGCGGTGGCCAACGATGTCTGCCGCGGCTGCTTCGGCAAGCATGTCTGCTCCGGCGGTTGTTACCACGACAACCTCGGTGCCACCGGCTCCGCCCACAACCCTAGCGCCGAAATGTGCGGCCGCATCCGCCGGCTGGTCGAACTGGCCGCGCAGATCGCCGTCCGCCTCAGCGACGACGACCGCCGTTTCCTCCGCGACGAGGGCATGGTGACCCTGCCGGCCTGCGCGCTGGACATTTTCGACTAGGCGCGGGGACAATCGCGGCTTTCCGACCTCCGGGGAATCGATTTACCCATCGATAACCCGGAGCCGCCGGGCGGGATCGGCACTCCGGTCCGCCCGGTTTTGTTTTGGCCCCGCGGCAAGCCCATGCCGCCGTTTTCCTGATGTCCAAATCGATCTTCCGTGAAGCCGCGCTGGAGCGGCTGTCCACCCCGGAGCAACTCGACCGGCTGGTGCGCCTGACCCGGCCGCTGGGGCAATGGGCGCTGGCGGGCGTGCTGGTGGTTTTCCTGATCGGGCTGGTCTGGAGCACCCTGGTCGCCTTGCCGATCCGGGTGCCGGCCCAGGGCATGCTGCTGGCGGAAGACGGCCTGCTGGAAGTGATGTCCGCCAGCCGTGGCCGGGTCAGCGCCCTGCTGGTCCGGCCGGGGGACACGGTCCGGGTCGGTCAGGTGGTGGCGCAGATCGAACAGGCGGAAACCTCGCAGGAACTGCAACTGGCGCGGCTGGAACTGGCCGAACTGCGCGACAAGCACGCGGCGCTGTCCAGCCTCTCCGGCAGCGAGGCGCGCAGCCGCCAGAAGGCGGACGAAGACCGGCGCGAGGGCATTCGCCAGGCGATGGGCTACAAGCAGGAACGCATCCGTTGGCTGGAAGAAAAACTGGCCCAGGACAAGGAGCTGATGGCCAGCGGCTTCACCTCGAAGCAGCGGATGGTCACCAGCCAGATCGAACTCAACACCGCCCGCAGCGAACTGGCCGGGCTGGACAACGAACTCAAGCAGCTGGAGGCCCAGCACGGCAGCCAGGCCGTCGAGCGCAAGCGGACGCTGATGGACACCGAGCTGAAGCAGAACGCCGCCGCCCGCCGCGTCCGCGAACTGGAGGAAAAGCTGGCGCGCCAGGGCGTGGTCCGCAGCCCCTACGCCGGCCAGGTCGCCGAACTGAAGGTCAATCGCGGCGAAATGCTCGACAGCGGCGCCGCGCTGTTCAGCCTGCAGGCGGAAGAAGCCCGGCCCGGTCAACTGCTGGCGGTGATCTACGTCGCGCCGGAAGAAGGCAAGCGCATCGCCCCCGGCATGGCGGTTCAGGTCTCCCCCTCCACCGTCAAGCGCGAGGAATACGGCTTCATCGTCGGCCGGGTCAGCCGGGTCGCCGCGGTACCCGCGACCCAGGAAGGCATGTTGCGGGTGCTGAAAAACCGGCCGCTGGCGGAAAAGCTCGCCGGCGGCGGCGCGCCCTTCGAAGTCTGGGTCGAGCTGGAACAAGACCCGGACAACCCCAGCGGCTACCGCTGGTCCTCGTTCAATCCCCTGCTGATGCGCGACCGGCCCAGCCGGGCGCCGGCCCTCAGCCTGAGCGGCAACACCCTGGCGGCAGCCCAGATCACCGTCCGGGAAAAACGCCTGATCACCCTGCTGCTGCCGGGGCTGGAATCCTGGTTCGAGGCGCCCTGATGGCTTCGGTCCTGCCCGTGCTCAGCCGCCGGCTGGCGGCGACGCCGACGGTGCTGCAGATGGAGATCGTCGAATGCGGCGCCGCCTGTCTGGCGATGGTGCTGGGCCATTACGGCCGGCATGTGCCGCTGGAAACCCTGCGCTACGACTGCGGCGTCTCCCGCGATGGCTCCAGCGCCGCCAACCTGCTGAAAGCCGCCCGCCGGCACGGCCTGATCGGCAAGGGCTTCAAACGGGACATCGCCGGGCTGGAAAGCCTGCGGCTGCCGGCGATCCTGTTCTGGAATTTCAACCATTTCGTCGTGCTGGAAGGCACCGGGCCGGAAGGCTTCCGGATCAACGACCCGGCCAGCGGCCGCCGGCTGGTGCCCCCCGAGGAATTCGACGAATCCTTCACCGGCGTGGTGCTGGTGTTCGAGCCCGCCGCCGATTTCCAGCGGGAAGGCCGTGCCGCCAACCCCTGGCGCGGCCTGCTGCAGCGGCTGGACAGCGAACGGGCGGGCTTCGTCTTCGCGCTGGTCCTGGCGCTGGCCCTGCTGGTCCCCGGCCTGCTGGCGCCGGCGCTGACCCGGCTCTACGTCGATCATTTCCTGGTCCAGCGCCTGGTGGATTGGGTGCCGCCGCTGCTGGGGGTGATGCTGGTGCTGGCGCTGGTGGTCGGCGGCCTCAGCGCCTGGCAGCAATTCCACCTGCTGCGGCTGCGCAACAAGCTGGCGACGCTGTGGTCGGCCCAGTTCATCTGGCACACGCTGCAGCTGCCGATCCGCTTTTTCCTGCAGCGCGCCCCGGCGGACATCGCCAGCCGGCAGCAGCATAACGAGCAGGTCGCGGCGCTCCTGGCCGGGCCGCTCAGCCAGGTGGCGCTGAACGTCGTCAGCCTGGCGCTCTACGCCAGCCTGCTGTGCTTTTACAGCGTGGCGCTGGCGGCCGTGGCCTTTGGCTTTGCGCTGATCAACCTGCTGGCCTTCGCCTGGATTTCCCGGCGGCTGGGCGACGAGAGCCAGAAGCAGGCCAAGGAATACGGCCAGGTCGCTGCGACGCTGGCCCAGGGCCTGCGCATCGTCGATACGATCAAGGCCACCGGCAGCGAAGGCCATGTCTTCGCCCGTTTCGCCGGTTTCCACGCCAAGCTGGTCGATGCGGAGCAGGGCGCGGAGC
>JBEBBF010000094.1:0-3794 GCA_041158545.1 Pseudomonadota bacterium
CTCGAAGCCCTGACCAAGGCAGGGAGCGGCGAATTCCTCAAGGTCAGCGCCCTCGACCATCACGCCGGCTGGTTCAACTCCAGCGGCAGCCTGCAGATCAGCCTGTCCCCGGCCTGCCAGGACGCCCTGGAAGGCCGACCGACCCCGACGCTGCAGGTGGACTATCAAATCTCCCACCTGCCCTGGCTGCAGAAATTCAGCCGCTTCAACTGGCAGGCCCACACCGAGGGCAACGGCCCCTGGCAGGTACAAACCCTCTACGGCTGGGGCCACGTCAACCTGCTCGGCCGGCTGCACGGGGAAATGCTGCTGCCGGAACTGCGCTACCGCCAGGGCGAGGAAAGCCTGCAGATCAGCGCCTCCCGGATCAGCTACGCCCTGGGCGGCGGCAGCCTGGATCTGGACTGGCAGATCGAACGCCTGCTCGCCCGCCAGGGCAGCCAGCAAGTCGACGCCCAGCAAGTGCAGCTGACGGCCGACCTCGACAACCGTCACATCGGCGTCGGCAAGACCGAACTGCGGCTTGCCCGGCTGGAACTGCCGCAATGGCAATTTGCCAACCTGCAACTGCAAAGCCAGGGCAACGAACAACGGCAGAAGGTGAACCTGCAACTCCAGGGCAAGGCCGGTCAGGTCCAGCATCAGGGCCAGCAATGGCAGGACGTCCGGCTGCCGGTGCAGATCGACGGGCTGGCCATCGACGGGCTGGTGGCCCTGAACAACGCCGGCAGCCGCAGTTGCCTGTTCCAGCAGCCGGATGGCGCCGGGCAGAACCGCCTGCAGGCACAACTGCAGACGCTGCAGGCCGCCCCCGCCTTCCGCAACGCCCAACTGCGCAGCGGCAACACGGTGCTGGCCCAGGATCATCCCCTGGCCCGCGAACTGGAACTGCTCCGCGGCCAGCTCCGCGCCCGGCTGCAGAACGGGCCGGCGGCGAGCCAGACCGCGGATCAAGGGCATCCCACCCCTTCGACCCCGGCCTTACCGCCGGCCTGAGGGTGCGTGGCCGGCACCGGGGCCGGCCGCTCCCCTGTCGGCGCGCTATCGCGCCCAGGAGAGGTCGAACTTTGCCGGGGCCTTGCGCCCCGGTTTTTTCTTGCTGATTTTTGCCGGTCGCCGGTGATAATGCCGCTTTCCCCCGCTCACCCGAAAAGGAGACACGCATGCGGCAGACCCTCACCCAATCCCTGCGCGGCTGGAGCCTGGCCCTGGCGCTGGGCCTGATCGCCCCGCTCAGCCAGGCCGGCGGCCTCGCCGACCTCAGCGAAAAGGACAGCAGCGCCGGGCTGCGCGAAGCCCTGAGCAAGGGCGCCGATTACGCAGTCAGCACGCTCGGCCAGGCCGGCGGCTTTGCCGGCAACCCCAAGGTCAAGATCGAACTGCCGGATTCGCTGCACGCCGCGGAAAAGGCGCTGCGCACCTTTGGCAAGGGCGCCCAGGCCGACGAACTGGTGGCGACGATGAACAAGGCGGCGGAAACGGCGGTGGTCCAGGCCAAGCCGGTGCTGCTCAACGCGATCAAGCAGATGAGCGTCCAGGACGCCAAGGGCATCCTGACCGGCGGCGAGGACGCGGCCACCCAGTACTTCAAGCGCACCACGTCCGGGACGCTGAACGACAAATTCCTGCCCATCGTGAAGCAGGCGACCGCCAAGGTGCAGCTGGCGGACAAGTACAACAGCTTCGCCGGCAAGGCCGCCAACTTCGGCCTGGTGGACAAACAGGACGCCAACCTGGACGGCTACGTCACCCGCAAGACGCTGGACGGGCTGTTCCTGATGGTCGCCGAACAGGAAAAAGCCATCCGCAAGGACCCGATCGGCACCGGCAGCGCCCTGCTCGGCAAGGTCTTCGGCAGCCTGCGCTGAGCGCGGCCCCGCAGTCTTGCGACGATCCCGGCCCCAGCGCCGGGATTATTTTGTCCACTGGAACGGTGATGCGGGTCTTGCTCAGACCCAGTCGCGTACCGGCAGGAAGTCGGTGTACAGCAGCGCCTCCGGGCTGCCCGGCTCCGGCTGCCAGTCGTAACGCCAGCTGACCTGCGGCGGCATCGACATCAGGATCGATTCGGTACGGCCGCCGCTCTGCAGGCCGAACAGCGTGCCCCGGTCGAACACCAGGTTGAACTCGACATAGCGGCCGCGCCGGTAGGCCTGGAATTCCCGTTCCCGCTCGCCGTAGGCCGCGTCCTGACGACGGCGCAGGATGGGCAGGTAGGCGGCGGTGAAGCTGTTGCCGACCGCCTGGGTCAGCGCGAAACAGCGTTCGAAGCCGCCTTCGTTGAGGTCGTCGAAGAACACGCCGCCGACGCCGCGGGCTTCGTTGCGGTGTTTCAGGAAGAAATAGCGGTCGCACCAGTCCTTGTAGCGGGGATGCACGTCGGCGCCGAAGGGCGCCAGCGCGTCGCGGCAGGTGGCGTGGAAATGCCGGACATCCTCCAGCACCGGGTAGTACGGGGTCAGGTCCATGCCGCCGCCGAACCACCACACCGGCGCTTCGCCGGGCTTGGTGGCGATGAAGCAGCGCACGTTCATGTGCGCCGTCGGGCAATGCGGGTTGCGCGGGTGCAGCACCAGCGATACGCCCATCGCCTCAAAGCCGCGTCCGGCCAGCTCCGGTCTTGCTGCCGTCGCCGAGCCGGGAAGCTGGCTGCCGCGGACATGGGAGAAATTGACGCCGCCGCGCTCGAACAGGCCGCCGTTTTCCAGCACGCGGCTGCAGCCGCCACCGCCTTCGGCGCGCTCCCAGGCGTCGGTGCGGAAGGGCTGGCCGTCCAGGGCTTCGAGTTCGCTGACGATCTGCCCTTGCAGGGCGGTGAAATAGGCTTTGACGGCGTTGATATCCATGGCGGCAACGGGGTTTCCGGAAGTTCCAATGAAAACGGGCGGCATAGCGCCGCCCGCGGGGGTCTGATCGCGCCGGCGATCAGCGATTGATGGCGCGGTAGCCGATGTCCTTGCGGTACTGGCGGCCGTCGAACTGGACGCCGGCGGCCACTTCATAGGCCCGCCGCTGCGCCAGTTTGACGTTTTCCCCCAGCGCGGTGACGCAGAGCACCCGGCCGCCGTTGGTGACGACCTGGCCATTGGCGTCCAGCGTGGTGCCGGCGTGGAAAACGTGGGCGTCCTCGCTTTCCGGCGGCAGGCCGATGATCACGTCGCCCTTGCGCGGGGTGTCCGGATAGTTGTGCGCGGCGAGCACCACGCCCAGCGCCACCCGGCGATCCCATTCGGCTTCGACCTGATCCAGCGTCCCGGCAATCGCGTGCTCCAGCAGCTTCACCAGGTCCGACTTCAGCCGCATCATGATCGGCTGGGTTTCCGGGTCGCCCATCCGGCAGTTGAACTCCAGGGTCTTGATGCTGCCATCCTTGTTGATCATCAGCCCGGCGTAGAGGAAGCCGGTGTAGGGGTAGCCGTCGGCTTCCATGCCGCGCACCGTCGGCAGGATGATTTCCCGCATCACCTTGGCGTGCACGTCCGGCGTCACCACCGGTGCCGGCGAATAAGCGCCCATGCCGCCGGTGTTCGGCCCCTGGTCGGCGTCGAGCAGGCGCTTGTGGTCCTGGGACGAGGCCAGCGGCAGCACGTTCTTGCCATCAACCATCACGATGAAACTGGCTTCCTCGCCGTCGAGGAAGTCCTCGATGACGACGCGGGCACCGGCATCGCCCAGCTTGTTGCCGGAGAGCATGTCATCGACCGCGGCATGGGCTTCGTCCAGGCTCATCGCCACGACGACGCCCTTGCCCGCCGCCAGGCCATCGGCCTTGATGACGATGGGCGCGCCCTGGG
>JBEBBF010000095.1:0-6671 GCA_041158545.1 Pseudomonadota bacterium
TGCCGGCACCGAGGCCGCGTTGGCGGCTGCGCGCATGGGCTGCGCCACCCTGCTGCTCTCGCACAACATCGAGACGCTGGGCCAGATGAGCTGCAACCCGTCCATCGGCGGCATCGGCAAGGGCCACCTGGTGAAGGAGGTGGACGCGCTGGGCGGGGCCATGGCCCTGGCCACCGACGAGGCGGGCATCCAGTTCCGCATCCTCAATGGTTCAAAGGGGCCGGCGGTGCGGGCGACCCGCGCCCAGGCCGACCGGGTGCTGTACCGCCAGGCGATCCGCACCCGGCTGGAAAACCAGCCCAACCTGACGCTGTTTGCCCAGGCCTGCGATGACCTGCTGGTCGAGGGCGACCGGGTGGTCGGCGCGGTGACCCAGTTGGGCATCCGCTTCGAGGCGCCGGCGGTGGTGCTGACGGCCGGCACCTTCCTCAATGGCCTGATCCATGTCGGGCTGGACAATTATTCCGGCGGCCGCATGGGCGATCCGCCGGCGGTGTCGCTGGCCGCCCGCCTGAAGGAATTGCAGTTGCCACAGGGGCGGCTGAAGACCGGCACGCCGCCGCGGCTGGATGGCAAGACCATCGATTACAGCCAGATGGTGCCGCAGTACTCGGATACGCCGATGCCGGTGTTTTCCTTTCTCGGCCGCGCCGAGCAACACCCGCGGCAGCTGCCCTGCTGGATTACCGAGACCAATTCCCGTACCCACGACATCATCCGCTCCGGGCTAGACCGTTCGCCGATGTACACCGGGGTGATCGAGGGCGTCGGCCCGCGCTATTGCCCGTCGATTGAAGACAAGATTCATCGTTTCGCCGGCCGCGACAGCCATCATGTTTTCCTGGAGCCGGAGGGGCTGGATACCCACGAGGTGTACCCCAACGGGGTGTCCACCAGCCTGCCCTTCGACATCCAGCTGGCGCTGGTGCGCTCGATCAAGGGGCTGGAGCATTGCCATATCCTGCGGCCCGGCTACGCCATCGAATACGATTTCTATGATCCCCGCGGCCTGAAGGATTCGCTGGAAACCAAGGCGATCCGCGGTCTGTTCTTCGCCGGGCAGATCAACGGCACCACCGGCTATGAAGAGGCGGCGGCGCAGGGGCTGCTGGCCGGCCTGAACGCGGCGCGGCTGGCGCAGGACAAGCCGGCCTGGTGCCCACGTCGGGACGAGGCCTATCTCGGGGTGCTGGTCGATGACCTGATCACCCGCGGCGTCAGCGAGCCTTACCGGATGTTCACCAGCCGGGCCGAATACCGGCTGCTGCTGCGTGAGGACAACGCCGACCTGCGGCTGACCGAGCAGGGGCGGGAGCTGGGCGTGGTCGATGACCTGCGCTGGGCGGCGTTCAGCCGCAAGCGCGACGCCATCGCCGCGGAGCAGGAGCGTTTGAAGTCCACCTGGGTCAATCCGGCGATCCTGGCGGCGGCGGAAGCCGAGCGGGTGCTGGGCAAGGGCATCGAGCATGAATACAGCCTGCTCGACCTGCTGCGGCGGCCGGAGGTGGGTTATCGGGAATTGCTGAGTCTGGACTATCAAGGTCGCGATCCGGAGGCGGGCCTGAGCGATCCGCTGTGTATCGAACAGGTGGAAATTCAGGCCAAGTACCAGGGTTATATCGACCGGCAGCAGGATGAGGTGGCCAAGGCGGCGGCCTATGAGGCGCTGGCGCTGCCGGAGACGCTGGATTTCAGCGGCGTGCCGGGTTTGTCGCGGGAGGTGCAGCAGAAGCTGGCCCAGTTCCGGCCGCAGACCCTGGGCCAGGCTTCGCGCATCCAGGGGATCACGCCAGCGGCGATTTCCTTGTTGTTGATCCATTTGAAGCGTCTGGGCGCGGGGAAGGCGGCATGAGTCGGGAGCGTCTGGAGGCCGGGTTGGCCGGGATGTCGTTGCAGGTTTCGGCGGAGGCGGTGGACAAGCTGCTGGCTTATCGCGACTTGCTGGTGAAATGGAATCGGACCTATAACCTGACCTCGTTGCGCGATCCGGAGCAGATGCTGAGTCTGCATCTGCTGGATTCGCTGGCGATCCGGCCGATGGTCGGCCAGGGGCCGCTGCTGGATGTGGGTAGCGGCGCGGGGCTGCCGGGGATTCCGCTGGCGATCATCTGCCCCGAGCTGGAAGTGACGTCGGTGGACACCGTGCAGAAGAAGGTGAGTTTCCAGCAACAGGTGGCGATTGAACTGGGCTTGCGCAACTTGCGGCCCGTTCATGCCCGGGTTGAGGAAATGCAGGGGCGTTTTCCCCGGATCACGTCGCGGGCGTTTTCCGAGCTGGCGCAGTTTGTCGCGCTGACCCGGCATCTGCTGGCGCCGGGCGGGGAGTGGCTGGCGATGAAGGGCCAGTTTCCCGAGGATGAGCTGGCGGCTTTGCCCGCGGATATCCAGGTGCCGGTGATTGAAGGCTTGCGGGTGCCCGGCGTCGATGCCGAGCGGTGTGTGGTCATTATGAGAGTGATCTGAGCGATGAAGGTGCTGGCAATTACCAACCAGAAGGGCGGGGTCGGCAAGACGACTACCGCGGTCAATCTGGCCGCCAGTCTGGCCAGTCTGGGGCGCAAGGTGCTGTTGATCGATCTGGATCCCCAGGGCAATGCCACGACCGGTTGCGGCGTGACCAAGCGGGAGGCGCTGCCGACGGTGTATCAGCTGCTGATCGGAATGGCCGGTTTGAATCAGGTCTGTCTGACGACGGAATATGGCTTTTCGCTGTTGCCCGCCAACCGGGAGCTGGCCGGGGCGGAAGTGGAGTTGATCGAGATGGAACGGCGGGAATTCCGTTTGCGCGATGCCTTGCGTCAGGCAGCAGAGTCCTTCGAATTCGTGCTGATCGATTGTCCGCCGGCGCTGAACATGCTGACGGTGAATGGTCTGGTGGCGGCGGACGCGGTGGTGATTCCGATGCAGTGCGAGTACTACGCGCTGGAGGGCTTGTCCGATCTGGTGGAAACGCTGCGCAAGGTGCGCGGCAACTTGAATCCGCGGCTGGAAATCGAAGGTCTGCTGCGGACGATGTTCAACCCGCAGAGCACCTTGACCCAGCAGGTGTCCGGAGAGCTGGAGCAGCATTTCGGCAGCAAGGTGTATTCGACCATCGTGCCGCGTAACGTCCGCCTGGCCGAGGCGCCGTCTTACGGCAAGCCGGTGCTGGCGTTCGACAAGGGTTCGCGGGGCGCGCAGGCCTATCTGGCGTTGGCAAGAGAAGTGCTGGCGCGGGCCGGCCTGGAGGAAGTGGCAGCATGAAATTGAAAGGTTTGGGGCGGGGGCTGGATGCCCTGCTGGCTGCGGGTGGCGACGCCGGTCGGGATGAGCAAAAGCAGTTGCCGCTGAACGCGCTGTGTCCGGGTAAATATCAGCCGCGCACGCGGATGGATGAGGGTTCGCTGCACGAGCTGGCGGCGTCGATCAAGGCGCAGGGGGTGATGCAGCCGATTCTGGTCCGCTGCATCGACCGGATGCCGGGTAGCGAACGTTACGAGATCGTCGCCGGGGAGCGACGCTGGCGGGCGGCGAAGATCGCCGGGCTGGCGGAAGTGCCGGTGCTGATCCGGGTGATTCCCGACGAGCAGGCGCTGGCGATGGCGCTGATCGAGAATATCCAGCGGGAAAACCTGAATCCGCTCGAAGAGGCGCTGGGTTTGCAGCGGCTGGTCGAGGAATTCGGTCTGACTCACCAGCAGGCAGCGGACGCTGTCGGACGTTCGCGGCCGGCCGCATCGAATCTGCTGCGCTTGTTGCAGCTGACGGCGCCGGTTCAGGATTTGTTGATGGAAGGGCAGATCGACATGGGGCATGCCCGTGCCTTGTTGCCCTTGCCCGGCGCATCGCAGGTACAACTGGCGCAACGGGTGGTGCAAAAAGGGATGTCGGTGCGGGAAGCGGAACGGCTGGTTCAACAGGCCATGCAACCGCCCAGGGATAAGGCGCCGCAACCGGTGGATAGGGATCTGTTGCGGCTTGAGGAAGAATTGTCCGACAGCTTCGGGGCGCCGGTAGCGATCAAGACCGGCAAGAAGGGCGCCGGTCGGGTCACCATTGAATTCAATGACCTGGATCAGCTTGATGGCATATTGCGCCGGCTGCGGTAGCCGCAGGAAACGACACACGACAGACGCCCCGGTTCCCTTCTCGTCATTGACGCTGGACGGGGCGCCTGATAAGATTCTCCTGTTTTGACCGAGGTCCGCAGTGCCACACCAAGTCCGCGCAATACTGCGTCTTCAGATCATCCTCAGTGCTGCAGTTGCGCTGGTTTTCGGGTTGATCGGAGGTGCAAATCAAGCGCTGTCGGCGGCAGTAGGTGGTGGAATCGGTGTTGCAGCAAGCTTCGCCTACGCATGGCGCGCCATCAAGGCCGGGATCACGGATCCGGTATTGTTACGGCGGGCGCAAATGGCCGGCGAAGCGTACAAGTTCGCTGCAACCATGCTGTTGTTTGCGCTGGTGTTTGTGGAATTTAAAAGTGTGGCACCGCTGCCGCTGTTTCTGGGTTACGTTGCCACATTCATTGCTTACTGGATGGCGCTGCTGAAAAGGTAGCGCAAGTTTATTGGGGGAATCATGAGTTCTGCTGGCGGGGCACTGACAACGACTGAATATATCCAGCACCACTTGACCAACTGGCAAGTCGGTAGCGGATTCTGGACTTTTAATGTTGATACGCTGCTGGTGTCCGGCGTGCTTGGTCTGATCGTCTTCTGTGGCATGGCCATGGTTGCAGGTCGGGCAACGAGCGGTGTGCCTTCCGGTCTGCAGAATTTCGTCGAAATGGCCGTTTCGATTGTGGATCAGCAGGTGCGTGACACCTACCACGGCCGCAGCGCGCTGATCACCCCGCTGGCCATCACGATTTTCGTCTGGGTGTTCGTGATGAACGCCATGGACTTGCTGCCGATCGACTTCATGTCGGTTGCTACCCAGGCAATGGGCATTCATTACTTCAAGTCTGTGCCGACGACCGATCCCAACCTCACGTTCGGTATGTCGATCACCGTCTTCTTCCTGATGCTGTTCTACAACTTCTCCGTCAAGGGCTTTGGTGGCTTTGCTCACGAAGTCTTCACGGCACCGTTCGGTCCCAAGCTGGCACCGATCAACTTCCTGTTCCGGGTTATCGAAGACATCGCCAAGCCGATCTCGCTGGCACTGCGTCTTTTCGGCAACATGTACGCTGGTGAAATGGTGTTCATCCTGATCGCGCTGCTGGGTGTCGCTCAGCTGCCGCTGGCACTGCCCTGGGCACTGTTCCACATTCTGATCATCACGCTGCAAGCTTTCGTCTTCATGATGCTGACGATTGTTTACATGTCGATGGCCAGCGAATCCCACTGATTTCGTAGTAGTACCCTGTAAGTTTGTTTTTTGATTGACTCAACCCACTGAGGAGTAAAAATGGAACTCGCAACCGTTCTTAGTAACACCGCTATCGCTGTTGCCATCCTGATCGGCTGTGGCGCATTCGGCACCGCTATCGGCTTCGGTATTCTTGGCGGTCGTTTCCTGGAAGGCGCTGCCCGCCAACCGGAAATGATCCCGACGCTGCAAGTCAAGATGTTCATCGTCGCCGGTCTGCTGGACGCGGTTACCATGATCGGCGTGGGTATTGCTCTGTTCATGCTGTTTGCCAACCCGTTCATCGCCCTGATCCATCACTAATCGACGCGAACCCTGAACTTTTAGCTGGGAGGTTAGCGTGAGTATTAACGCTACACTGATTGGCCAGGCAATCTGGTTTGCGCTCTTCATCTGGATTACGATGAAGTATGTTTGGCCGCCGCTGCAAAAGGCGATGGCTGACCGTCAGGCGCAGATTGCTGAAGGTCTCGCTGCTGCTGATCGCGGCAAGCACGACCTGGAGTTGGCCACCAAGCGTGCGGCAGACGCTCTGCGTGAAGGCAAGAGCAAGGCTGCTGAAATCGCTGCACAAGCTGAAAAGCATGGTCTGCAGATCATCGAAGAAGCCAAGGTTGAGGCTCGCGCCGAAGCCGATCGCATCGTTGCCGGTGCCAAGGCAGAGATCGAACAGGAAGTCCTGCGCGCTAAGGAAGCACTGCGCGACCAGGTAGCCCTGTTGGCAGTCGCTGGTGCGGAAAAAATTCTGCGCCGCGAAATCAATGCTCAGGTTCATGCCGACATTCTGGCGACGATTAAACAGGATCTGTAAAGCAAATGGCTGAAACTGTCACCATCGCACGCCCCTACGCCGAGGCCATCTACCGCCTCGCGAAAGAGGGTGGAACGCTGGGTCTCTGGTCAGCACGGATTGGCAAGCTCGCTGCGTGCGCAAGCAACAGCGAGGTTGCTGAACTGATCGGAAATCCTAAATTGTCCGCGGAACAACTTGCGCAGCTGTTTGTATCGCTGGCTGAAGAAAACGATGCAACCCTAGGCAATTACATCAAAGTTCTTGCCGAAAATGAGCGTCTCGCCCTGTTGCCCGAAATCTCCGCACTCTTTGAGAACCTCAAAGGTGCAGACGAGGGTGTCAAGGAAGCATTCATCGAGACGGCCTATGCCATCGATGATGCCCAGTTGGCAGCTCTTGCGGCGCAACTGGAAGGGCACTTCGGAACCAAGCTTACTGCCCGTGTGGAAGTGAAGCCGGAACTGATTGGTGGTGTACGGGTGGCGGTGGGTGACCAGGTGCTGGACGCTTCGGTGCGAGGAAAGCT
>JBEBBF010000096.1:0-6749 GCA_041158545.1 Pseudomonadota bacterium
GGCGCTGGCCTTGCTGGTGCTGCTGGCGCTGGCGACCAAGTGGCAGCGGCTGATCGGCACGCTACGCCAGGAAATTCGCGAACGGCGGCAGGCGGAAGTGGCCTTGCAGCAGAGCGAAGCCAAGTATCGGGAGCTGGTGCAAAACGCCAACGCGATCATCCTGCGGCTGGACCTCAACGGCTGCATCACCTATTTCAACGAATTCGCCGAGAAATTTTTCGGCTATCGGGAAGCGGAAATCCTCGGCAAGCGGGCCGTCGGCACCATCGTGCCGAACCGGGAAAGCCAATCCGGCCGGGATCTGGCGCAGCTGATGAGCGCGATCATCCGGGAGCCGGGGCGTTTCCGGGATAACGAGAACGAAAACGTCACCCGCCAGGGCCGCCGGGTCTTCATCCACTGGACCAACCGCGGCATCGTCGATGCCGAGGGCGAGCTGACCGGGGTGTTGTGCATCGGCCAGGACGTGACCGACCGGCGGCGCGCCGAGCAGGCGGAACAGGAAATGCGGCAGCATCTGGCGGAAAGCGAGCTGCGGCTGAAGACCATCATCGAAACCGAGCCGGAGTGCGTGCTGATCCTGGCGCCGGACGGCAAGCTGATCGAGATCAACCGCGCCGGCATCGCGATGTTCGAGGCCGACCACGCCGGGCAACTGGTGGGCATGAACCTGGTGCTGATGCTGGCCGAGGCGGGGCAGCAGGCCTTTTCCGCGCTGTTTGCCCAGACTCTGGCCGGGGGCGCCGGGATGCTGGAATTCGAGATCAACGGCCTCAAGGGCAGCCAGCGCTGGCTGGAGGCCCACGCGGTCCCGCTGAAGAACCGTAACGACGACATCGTCGGCGTGCTGGCGGTGGCGCGGGATGTCAGCGAACGCCGGCGCAGCCAGCAGGAACTGGAAAAGCACCGCCATCATCTGGAAGATATCGTCGCCGAGCGCACTTCCGAGCTGGAGCATGCCCGCGCCCAGGCCGAGCGGCTGGCGCGGATCAAGAGCGAATTCCTCGCGAACATGAGCCACGAGATTCGCACGCCCTTGAACGGCGTGCTGGGTTTCGCCAACCAGGGCTTGCGCCGTGCGGATGTCAGCGCCGCGGTCCGGCAAATCTTCACGAAGATCGATCATTCCGGGCAGCTGCTGCTGGGGATCATCAACGACATTCTGGATTTCTCGAAAATCGAGGCCGGCAAGCTGAAGCTGGAGCTGACCGCGGTGGATTTGCCGCGGCTGCTGCAGGAAACCGTGGAACTGCAATCCGAACCGGCCAGTGCGAAGGACTTGCGCCTGGGGTTGGCGCTGGGGCCGCAGCTGCCGCCCGCCTGTCTCAGCGATTCGCTGCGCTTGAAGCAGGTGCTGATCAACCTGCTGTCCAATGCGGTGAAATTCACCGAGCAGGGCAGCGTCGAACTGCAGGCGAACCTGGAACAGGGGCAACTGGTGTTCGTGGTTTCCGACAGCGGCATTGGCATCAGCCCGGAGCAGCTGGAACGCATCTTCTCGCCATTTGAACAGGCCGACGGCTCGACCACCCGCAAATTCGGCGGCACCGGCCTTGGGCTGGCGATCACCCAGCGGATCATCGAAATGATGGGCAGCCACATCGAGGTGTCCAGCACGCTGGGCGAAGGCAGCCGTTTCCGGGTCTGCCTGCCCTTCACCCCCTGCGAGGCACCGCGTCTGCCGCAGCCTGCGCCGGGTGGGGCGGTTGGTGTGGCCCGACTCAGCGCCTACCGGCTGCTGGTGGCGGAAGACAACGAAATCAACCGGGAAATCATCGGCGACCTGCTGGAGCTGGAAGGGGCCACGACGGTGCTGGTCGAAAACGGCGCCGAGGCGGTGCAGCGGATTCGGGAAGAGGGCGCCCGCGCCTACGATCTGGTGCTGATGGACATCCAGATGCCGGTGATGAACGGCCACGAAGCGGCGCGGGCCATCCAGGCGCTGGCGCCGGAACTGCCCATCGTCGGCCAGACTGCCCACGCTTTCAACGAGGAACGTCAGGCCTGCTTTGACAGCGGGATGTGCGACCACCTGGCCAAACCCATCGATCCGGAAAAGCTGGTGGCCGTGGTGTTGCGCCGGGCGCGGCAGCGTTCCTGAGCCTGGGCGGCAAGCGCGGTTTTCCCCAGGAAAACCGCTTTCCACTCAGCGTGTTGAGGTAGTTTTCCCCAGGTTTTTTCACACCTTGCCATGCCATCGGCCTGTTCACAGATTCTGTGGATAAATCCCCCTGTTGCGGGGCACAGCGCCTGCAACGGCGCCACAAACTCGGTGGTGCTTAATAATTGTGCAATCTGTGGCACGTATGTCTGGCGGCTGCCGCGGGCCGGCTGGCTCCGAGGGGCGTGATAGACTTGCCCGCCCCTGTCGCCGCGTTTTTCCGGTCTGGCGAGTGAGGGAAAACCAGACGAAAAGACGAGGTCGGGCGTGAATTGGCGATGGCTTTGGGCGGCGGCGATGCTGCTCTCCGGGTGTGGCGAGGTGTGGAACGATCCCTATCCCCAGGCGGAAGCGGGCCGCAACATTCTTTATTCCGCCTTCACCGAACGGCCGAAGCACCTCGATCCGGCCCAGTCCTACACCTCCGATGAAATCACCTTCACCGCCCAGATTTACGAGCCGCCGCTGCAGTACCACTACCTGAAGCGGCCCTACACCCTGATTTCCCAGACGCTGACCGGGCTGCCCAAGGTCAGCTATTACGATGCCGCCGGCCGGCTGCTGCCGGCCCAGGCGCCGGCAGCGCAGATCGCCAGCAGTGTTTATGAGCTCGAACTGCGGCCGGGCATCCTGTTCCAGCCGCACCCGGCCTTTGCCGTCGATGCCGCCGGGCAGCCGCGCTACCTGCAACTGAGCCGGGCGGCGCTGGCCGACAAGCGGTCGCCGGGGGACTTTCCCGAAACCGGCAGCCGGGCGCTGCGTTCCGACGACTACATCTACCAGATCAAACGGCTGGCGCATCCCCAGCTGCATTCGCCGATCTTCGGGATGATGGCCGACAAGATCGTCGGGCTGAAGGAATTGGGCGAAGCGCTGCAACAGGCGGCCAAACGCGGCAAAAGCGAGCAGGGCAAAAGCGAGTGGCTGGACCTCGACCGTTTCCCGCTCAGCGGCGTCGAGCGGGTCGATGCCTATCGCTGGAAGATCAGGCTGCACGGCAAGTACCCGCAATTCCTCTACTGGCTGGCGATGCCCTTCTTCGCGCCGGTGCCGCGGGAGGTGGATCAGTTCTACAGCCAGCCGGGGATGCGGGAAAACAACCTGACGCTGGACTGGTGGCCGGTGGGCACCGGCCCCTTCCTGATGCAGGAAAACAACCCCAATCAGCGGATGGTGCTGGCGCGCAACCCCAATTACCACGGCGAAACCTACCCCTGCGCGGGCGAAGCGGCGGACCGGGACGCCGGCCTGCTGGCGGACTGCGGCAAAGCCTTGCCCTTCCTCGATCAGGCGGTTTTCACCCGGGAAAAGGAAAGCATTCCCTACTGGAACAAGTTCCTGCAGGGCTATTACGACGCTTCCGGGATTTCCTCCGACAGCTTTGATCAGGCGATCCGGATCGGCATCGACGGCGATGTCGGCCTCTCCGACGGGATGCGCGAGCGGGGCATCCAGCTGCAGACCTCGGTCAATGCCTCGACGTTCTACATGGGCTTCAACCTGCTCGACCCGGTGGTCGGCGGCCTCGGCGAGCGGGGGCGCAAGCTGCGGCAAGCGATTTCCATCGCCATCGACCAGGAGGAATACATCTCCATCTTCATGAACGGCCGGGGCCAGGCGGCGATGAGCCCGCTGCCGCCGGGGATTTTTGGCCATGATCCCAGCCCGGCCGGCTACAACCCTGTGGTTTATGAGCCGGGCGATGGCCCGCCGCGGCGGCGTGCGGTTGCCGAAGCCCGCAAGCTGCTGGCCGAAGCCGGCTACCCCAACGGTCGCGACAGCCGCAGCGGTGAGCCGCTGGTGCTGAATCTCGACACCACCAGCAGCGGCATGGGGGAAAAATCCCGGCTCGACTGGCTGACCCGCCAGTTCGCCAAGCTGGACATCCAGCTGGTGGTGCGGGCGACCGACTTCAACCGCTTCCAGGAAAAGCTGCGCAAGGGCGCGGTGCAGCTGTATTACCTCGGCTGGAACGCGGACTACCCCGACCCGGAAAACTTCTTCTTCCTGCTCAACGGCAAGGAAAGCAAGGTGGGGCAGGGCGGTGAGAACGCCTCGAACTACGCCAATCCGGAATTCGACCGGCTGTTCGAGTTGATGAAGAACCAGGACAACGGCCCGGAACGCCTGGGCCACATCCGGCGGATGCTCAGCCTGCTGCAGCAGGACGCGCCCTGGGTGTTCGGCCTGCACCCCAAGAGCTACAGCCTGGGCCACGCCTGGCTGAAGAACCGCAAGCCCAACGATGTCGGCAACAACACGCTGAAATACCAGCGGATCGACGTGGCCGAGCGGCAGCGCCAGCGGGCAGCCTGGAACACCCCGCAATTCGCGCCCTTGCTCGGCGTGCTGGCGCTGCTGTTGCTGGCGCTGTGGCCGGCCCGGCGGGCCTGGTTGCGGCGGGAGCAACGCCGCGGTCGCGACCCGCTTTGAGCGGCCTCAAATCATCTGAAACCCCCAAGGACAAACCCATGCCCCCACCGCTGGAACCCAGTCTCGCCGCACTGCCCAATCCGCTGCTGCGCTACTTTGCCGCGACCCGCCCGGCTTTCCTGTCGGTCACCTTCGTCGGCTGCCTGCTCGGGCTGGCCAGCGCCAAGGCGGCGGGCGGGCTGCTGAATCCGCTGACGGCGACGCTGACCCTGTTCTTCGCGCTGGTCGCCCACGCCGGGGCCAACGTCATCAACGATTACCACGACGCCCTGTCCGGCTGCGATGCGGCCAATACCGAACGGGTCTTTCCCTTCACCGGCGGCAGCCGTTTCATCCAGAACGGCGTGCTGACGCTGGGCGCCACCGGCAAATTCGGTTACGCGCTGCTGCTGACGGTGATTCCCGCCGGCCTGTGGCTGACGGCGGTCAGCGGCAGCGGCTTGATCCTGATCGGTCTGGCCGGGCTGCTGGTCGGCTGGGCCTACTCGGCGCCGCCGCTGAAGCTGCAGGCCCGTGGTCTCGGCGAATTCGGCATCGTCGCCGGCTGGCTGCTGGTGGTGCTGGGCAGCGATTACGTCCAGCGCGGCGCCTTTGCCTTCCTGCCGCTGGCCGCCGGCCTGGGTTTCGCCCTGCTGGTCGCCAATGTGCTGTACATCAACCAGTTTCCCGACTTGAGCGCCGACGCCCGGGCCGGCAAACGCACCGTCGTGGTCCGGCTGGGTGCTGCCCGCGCCCGCTGGGGCTACGCGCTGATCGCGCTGGCCTGTTATGGCTGGGTGCTGGCGATGGGGTTGCTTGGGGCTTTGCCCGCGCTGGCGCTGCTGTCCTTGTTGCCGGCTGCAATCAGCTTCGCCGCCGCCCGCGGCCTGTGGCAGCACGCCGGGCAGCCGGGGCAACTGGTCGGCCCGATCAAGCAGACCATCCTCGCCGCCGTGCTGCACGGCCTGCTGCTGGCCGGGGGCTTGCTGGCGGGGTGAAGCGGCCGTGGGCAAGCGGCCGTGGGCGGGTAGCCCGCGCCGCAAGCCGCCGTTCAGGCCCCGCCCGCGGGGTCGATCTCGTCAAAACCTGCCCGTAGCGCGGCTTGCCGCGCACTCACCCGGGCTGCGTTGGCGGCCTTGACCGGGCCATAGCCACGAATTTCCTGATACAGCGCCAGCAGTTCCACGGCGCCGGGCAACGTGGCCGGCGTCAGCCTGGGGAGGATGCGCTCCAGATCGGCGTTGAAGTCGGCGAGCAGTTGCCTGTCCAGTTTGCGGTCGGCGCCGAAGCGGAAGGGGTCCAATACGCTGCCGCGCCAGCGGCGGAGCGCCGCCAGCCCGCGCAGCAGCGGCATCACCCAGGGGCCGAAACGGCGTTTCCGCTCCGGGCTGAGCAGCGGCGGGGCGAAGTGGAACTGCACCCGGAAATCGCCGCTGAAGCTGTCTTCCAGGCCGGCGCGGAAATCCGGATGGCTATAGAGCCGGGCGACTTCGTATTCGTCCTTGACCGCCAGCAGCCGGAAAGCCGACAGCGCCGCCGCCGCGCTCAGGCTGCGCAGCTGCCCGACCGGCCCCAGCCCGGCTTCCGCCGCGGCGACCCGCTCCAGCAGTTGCCGGTAGCGGCGGGCATAGGCGGCATCCTGGTAGTCGGCCAGATAACGTTCCCGCAAGGCGATCCGGGCATCCAGGTCCAGCGGGGCCGGCGCGGCGTTGTCCGGCAGCAGCCGGGCGACTTCTGCCGGGAAAGCCGCGGCGCGGCGTCCCCACTGCAGCGCCGCCAGGTTCATCGCCACCGCGGCACCATTGAGCGTGATGGCCTTTTCCAGCGCGGCCAGGCTGACCGGCAGCCAGCCCCGCTGCCAGGCGTAGCCGAGCAGCAGCAGGTTGGCGGCCATGCCGTTGCCGAGCAGGGCTTCGCTGAGGGCGCTGGCGTCGAGGTAATCGCAGCGCCGGCTGGCGTCGCTCAAGGCCTGCTGCATTTTCAGCAGCGGGAATTGCCAGTCCGGCTGCCGGGTGAAGTCGGCGGTCGGGGTTTCCGCGCAATTGATCACCGCGCAGCTGCGGTCCGGGTGCAGCCGGGTCAGCGCGTCCGGGCTGGCCGCGACCACCGCATCGCCGCCAAGCAGGACTTCCGCTTCGCCGGCGGCGATCCGCACCGCGTGGATGTCTTCCGGCCG
>JBEBBF010000097.1:0-3793 GCA_041158545.1 Pseudomonadota bacterium
GCGGCGTGAAGTGGGGCTGCGGGTAGATCAGGCAGTGTTGTGGCGGCTGGAAGTAGCTCCAGGCGGTGAACAGGCCGAGGGGATAGGTGCTTTCCAGGCGCAGCCTTGGCAGGCGCAGCCAGCCGCGGCGGGGGGCGGCCAGGGGCAGCGCGATCCGGGCTTCGCCCCCGGGGTCGAGGTCGGCTCGCAGCGGCGGCGCGGTTCCGACGCGGAGCAGCAGCCCGGCGCGGCTACGCCGGTCCGGGTTCAGCAACTGGATCGGGAAATGGGCCTGATCACCGGCAAAGACCGGCTCGGCGGCGTCGGCGCGCAGCTGCAGCCCGGCCAGGTTGCGGTAGGTATGCACCATGCCGACCAGCCCCAGCCCGGCGAGCAGGAAGACCAGCAGATGCCCGAGGGAGAGGCCGTAGTTGATCGCGCCGAGCAGCATCACCAGCAGGGTCAGCGCGTAGGTGAGGCCGGCGCGGCTGGGGATGATGTAGATCCGCCGCCGGTCGAGTTGCAGCGTCAGGCCGTCCCACGGGTTTTGCCAGCGGAACAGCCAGTCGGCGAAAGCGGGGCGGCGCATCAGGGAATGGGGACTTCGTGCATGAATTGCAGGATGTCTTCCCGCCGCAGCGGCCCGCCGCCCTGGCGGCTGTGCAGCCGGTGGCCGGCGACGCCGGGGAAGACGGCCTGGATGTCGTCGGGGAGTACCGCCGGCCGGCCGGCGAGCCAGGCCCAGGCGCGGGCGATGGCCAGCAGGCCGAGGCCGGCCCGCGGCGACAGCCCGTGCTGGAAGTGCGGCGAATGCCGGCTGGCGGCGAGCAGGGCCTGGACGTAGTCGAGTAGCGCCGGGGCGACGTGGGTGCGGGCGGCGGCGTCCTGGAGGGCCTGCAGCCGGGGCGGGTCGAGCAGCGCCGGAATGGTTTGCTGCGGGCTGTGGTCGCCGGCGAGCAGCTGGCGTTCGGCCTGCCGGTCCGGGTAGCCGAGTTCCAGGCGCAGCAGGAAGCGGTCGAGCTGGGATTCCGGCAGCGGGAAGGTGCCGATCTGGAACGAGGGGTTCTGGGTGGCGATGACGAAGAAGGGCTGGGGCAGCGGCCGGCTGCGGCCTTCACTGCTGACCTGGCCTTCGGCCATGGCTTCGAGCAGGGCACTCTGGGTCTTGGGCGTGGCGCGGTTGATTTCGTCGGCCAGCACCAGCTGGGCAAAGATCGGGCCGGGAACGAAGCGGAAGCCGTCGCCCTGGCGGTCGGGGATCGAGATGCCGAGGATGTCCGCCGGCAGCAGGTCGCTGGTGAACTGGATGCGGGAGAAGTCCAGGCCGAGCAGCCGGGCCAGGGTCTGCGCCAGCGTGGTCTTGCCGACGCCGGGCAGGTCTTCGATCAGCAGGTGGCCGCGGGCGAGCAGGCAGGCGAGGGCGAGGGCGATCTGCCTTTCCTTGCCCAGCACGACCCGGCGGGCCTGTTCGAAAACCGGATGCAGCGGGTGGCCGGCGGGGATCAGGGCAGGGTGGTGATCGGGGCTCATGGGGGCGTTTCCGTGGTGGCTGAGAATGATTTCTGTCAGCATTCTACGGCCTTGTGGCGTGGTGCAGATTCGGCCGATAATGGCAGACCGCCAACAAGAGAATCCGGCCAAAAGTACCGGTTTCCGCCGAACAAAGGGATAGACACGTGACCACCACCGCTTTCATCACTCACCGCGATTGCCAGCTGCACGACATGGGGTCTTTCCATCCGGAATCCCCGTCCCGTTTGACCGCCATCAACGATCACCTGATCGCCCAGGGCATCGATGCCTACTTCGTCTATTACGATGCGCCGCTGGCGACCTTCACCCAGCTGCTGCGCGTGCATCCCGCCGCCCACCTGGAGCGCCTGAAGCGCAGTTCGCCGGAGCACGGGATCGTGCACCTGGACCCGGATACCGCGATGAATCCCCACACCTGGCAGGCGGCTCTGCGTTCCGCGGGGGCTGGTTGCATGGCGGTGGATCTGGTGATGAAGGGCGAAGCTGAAAACGCCTTCTGCGCGATCCGCCCGCCCGGCCACCACGCGGAAAAGGCCAACGCGATGGGCTTCTGCTTCTTCAACAACGTCGCCGTCGCTGCCCGCCACGCGATTGCCGAGCATGGTCTGGAGCGGGTGGCGATCATCGATTTCGACGTGCATCACGGCAACGGCACCGAGGACATTTTCCAGAATGATGAAAAGGTGCTGATGTGCAGCATCTTCCAGCATCCGTTCTATCCCTACAGCGGCGCCGACAAACCGGCTCCCAACATGTGCAATGTGCCGCTGCCGGTGGGTTCCGGTGGCGAGGAATTCCGTAGCGTCGTCCAGGACGTCTGGCTGCCGCGGCTGCGGGAATTCAAGCCGCAGCTGATCCTGATTTCCGCCGGTTTCGACGCCCACTACGAAGACGATATGGGCGGCATGAAGCTGCTGGAACGGGATTACGCCTGGTGTACCGAGCAGCTGAAGAAGCTGGCGGCGCAGATTTGCGAGAAACGGGTGGTGTCCCTGCTGGAAGGCGGCTATGTGCTGACCTCCCTGGCCCGCAGCGTCGGTGCCCATTTGCGGGCGCTGGCCGATCTGTAAGGCTGGAAAACCGGGCGTCGCGCCCCTTTTTCCCGGGTTTTACGTTTGATTACGCGGGTTGAAGCCATCCGGCCTTGACCCGCGTTCCATTTCCTTCGGTTAGAATCTCCCCCCATTTCATTCGCGATTAACTCGGCCATGATTACCGGATCCCTAGTTGCAGTTGTTACTCCCCTGCTGGAAGACGGCAGCCTCGACCTTCCCGCGCTGCGCAAGCTGGTTGATTTTCACGTCACGGAAGGCACGGACGGCATCGTCGTTGTCGGCACCACCGGTGAATCCCCGACGGTGGATGTGGAGGAGCACAGCGAACTGATCAAGGTGGTCGTCGAGCATGCGGCTGGCCGGGTGCCCGTCATTGCCGGCACCGGCGCCAATTCCACTTCCGAAGCCATTGAGCTGACCCGCTTTGCCAAGCAGGTGGGCGCCGATGCGGTGCTGTCGGTGGTGCCTTATTACAACAAGCCGACCCAGGAAGGCCTTTACCGGCATTTCCGGACCATCGCCGAATCCGTGGATATTCCGGTGGTGCTGTACAACGTGCCTGGCCGCACCGTTGCCGACATGTCCAACGACACCACGCTGCGTCTGGCCCAGGTGCCGAACATCATCGGCGTCAAGGATGCGACCGGTAATCTCGACCGCGCCTGCGACCTGATCGACCGCGCTCCGGCGGATTTCGCGCTGTACAGCGGCGATGACATGACCTGCATGGCGACGATCCTGATGGGCTTCCACGGCACCATCTCCGTGACCGCCAATGTGGCGCCGCGCCTGATGCACGAAATGTGCGTTGCCGCCGCCGCGAAGGATGCGGTCAAGGCGGTGGAAATCAACAAGCGTCTGGTCGGCCTGCATCGCGACCTGTTCCTCGAGGCCAATCCGATTCCGGTGAAGTGGGCGGTGGAGCAGATGGGCCTGATCAAGAGCGGTATCCGTCTGCCGCTGACGACCTTGTCGCCGGTGCACCATGAGCGTGTCCGCGCGGCGATGGTTCGTGCGGGTGTGCTGTCCTGATTCTTTCCATGATGAACACTACTGTTGCAAAACCCCGGCTGCTGCCGCTGGTGCTGGCCCTCGGGCTGATTGGCGGCTGCGGCATCCTCCCCGAGTCGAAGAAGATCGATTACAAGTCGGCTTCGACCGTCAAGGCGCCGACGCTGGAAGTGCCGCCGGATCTGACTCAGTTGCCCAAGGATGACCGCTATACC
>JBEBBF010000098.1:0-3057 GCA_041158545.1 Pseudomonadota bacterium
TCGTCGAGGATGGGGTCCATGTCCGGCGGGCAGACCAGGGTGGTGACGCCGCCGGCGACGGCCGCGCGGAGTTCGCTGTCGAGCGGGGCGATGTGGGCGTCGAGGTCGATCAGGCCGGGGCAGACGACGAGGCCGCGGGCGTCGAGGGTCTGGTCGGCGTGGTAGCCGTCCGGGGCCTGGCCGATGCCGACGACGCGGCCGTCGGCGAGGTAGAGGTCCTGGATTTCATCGCGCTGGTGGCGGGGATCGATCAGGCGGCCTTGGGTGAGGGCGATCTTCATGACTTCAGTTTCCGGCAAGGATGCTCATGACCGCCATGCGCACGGCGATCCCGAAGGTGACCTGGGGCAGGATCACGGCCTGCGGCCCGTCGGCGACTTCGGAGCTGATTTCGATGCCCCGGTTCATCGGGCCGGGGTGCATCACGATGGCGTCGGGCTTGGCCAGCGCCAGTTTGGCGGGGGTCAGGCCGTAGTATTTGAAGTACTCCGAGGCGGAGGGGAGCAGCGCGCCGTTCATCCGCTCGTTCTGCAGCCGCAGCATGATGATGACGTCGCAGTCCCGGAGGCCTTCGTTCATGTCCTGGAAGACTTCGACGCCGAGTTTGTCGAGGTGACGCGGCAGCAGGGTTTGCGGGCCGATGGCGCGGACTTCCGGGACGCCCAGCGAGGTCAGCGCGTGGATGTCGGAGCGGGCGACGCGGGAGTGGAGGATGTCGCCGACGATGGCGACCCGCAGTTTCTCGAAGTTCTGCTTGTAGTGGCGGATCGTGAACATGTCGAGCAGGCCCTGGGTGGGGTGGGCGTGCCGACCGTCGCCGGCGTTGACGACGTGGATGTTGTCGCGGCCGGTGCGGCGCAGGTGTTCGGCGATCAGGTAGGGGGCGCCGCTGGAGGCGTGGCGGACGACGAACATGTCGGCGTGCATCGAGCAGAGGTTGTCGATGGTGTCGAGCAGGGTTTCGCCCTTGGCGGTGGAAGAGCGGCCGATGTCGAGGTTGATGACGTCGGCGGAGAGGCGCTTGGCGGCGATTTCGAAGGTGGTGCGGGTGCGGGTGGAGTTTTCGAAGAAGAGGTTGAACACGCTCTTGCCGCGCAGCAGCGGGACTTTCTTCACTTCCCGGTCGGAGACGCTGATCAGGGATTCGGCGGTGTCGAGGATTTGCGTCAGGATCGCCCGCGGCAGGGTTTCCACCGACAGCAGGTGACAGAGCTTGCCGGCGGCGTTGAGTTGCGGATTAAACATGTTCCAGTCTCCAGGCCAGGGCTTGGCCGTCACCGCCCGAGAGGACCAGAGTCTGGCCGTCGGCGAGGCTGACGTCCCACAGGCAGTAGGTCGGGGCGATCGGCAGTTCCCGCTGGCCACGGTCGGCCAGGACCGCCAGTTCGACGCTGGCCGGGCGGCCGTAGTCGAAGAGTTCGTTGATTGCGGCGCGGGTGGTGCGGCCGGTGTAGAGCACGTCATCGACCAGGATGATGTGGCGGCCATCGACATCGAAGGGGATGTGGGTGGGGCGGGTGTGGGCGTGCAGGCCGCGCTCGGCGTAGTCGTCCCGGTAGAAGGAGACGTCGATCTGGCCGGGTTCTTCCGGCAGCTTGAGGAGCTGGGCCAGGCGCTCGGCGATCCAGGCGCCACCGCTATAGACCCCGACCAGGGCCGGGTTCAGCGCGAGTTTGGGGCGGATCAGGTCGGCCAGCGCACGGCATTGGGCTTCGGCGTCGGGCAGGGCTTGCGGGTCAATGGGCTGAAGGATCATGGGTGGCAAACCAGGTTTGGAGAATCAGTTGGGCGGCGACGGCGTCGAGCAGCGGCTTGGCGGCCTTGCTGCTGCGTCCGGTTTCATGCAGCCGGGATTCGGCGTCGAGGGAGGTGAGGCGCTCGTCGGCGTGGGCGACCGGGAGCTGGAAGCGGCCGGTGAGCTGGCGACCGAAGCGGGCGCAGCGCTCGGTCATGGCGTGCGGGGTGCCGTCGGCGTGGGTCGGGAGGCCGACGACCAGCTGGGCGGGGCGCCATTCCCGGATCAGCTTGCTGATCGCGGCGAAGCGCTGTTCGTCGTTGTCGGCGCGGATGACGCTCAAGGGGTGGGCCTGGGCGAGTTCGGTTTCGCCGACCGCCACCCCGATGCGCTTTTCGCCGAAATCGAAGGCGAGGACCGTGCCCATGCGCTCAGGCGTGGCCGGCGACATCCGCCAGCTGGGCAAAGCTGATGCCGAGTTTCTGCATGGCCGCGGCGAGGCGCTCTTCCGGCGGCAGGTCGAACAGGATTTCCGTGGCGGCGGGGACGGTGAGCCAGGCGTTTTGCGAGAGTTCGCTTTCGAGTTGCCCGGCGTCCCAGCCGGCGTAGCCCAGGGAGACGATGAATTCGTTGGGTTCGCCCTGGCTGCCGACGGACTGCAGGATGTCGCGGGAGCTGGTCAGGCCGACCGTTTCGTTGACCGCCAGCGTCGATTGCCACTGGCCAATCGGGCGGTGCAGCACGAAGCCCCGGTCCATCAGCACCGGGCCGCCGAAATAGACCGGCATGTCGTTGAAAGTGGTTTGCTGCAGCGTGATGTCGATTTTTTCGAACAGATTGGCCAGACTCATGTCGATAGGCCGATTGACGATGATGCCCAGCGCGCCCTGCTCGTTGTGTTCGCAGATATAGACCAGCGAGTGGGCAAAATAAGGATCGGCCATGGCCGGCATGGCGATCAGAAAGTTGTTGGTCAGATTGACGTTTTCCATGGCCCAATTCTAATCCGGCCCCGCCTGCCGACCAAGGCGAAAAGCCGGAAGCCGCCGGCACCGGGGCGGTGGTGGCCTGTTTGAGGAGAAAAGGATGGCTTTTGACGCGGTTCTGCTCTGGTTTCGCCGGGATTTGCGGCTGGATGACCAGGCGGCCTTGTATCAGGCTTTGCGCCAGGGGCGGCGGGTGTATTGCGTCTTCGTGTTTGACCGGGAGATTCTTGATGCCCTGCCGCCGGGGCCGGAACGGCGGGTGGCCTTCATCCACGGCGCGGTGACGGCGCTGCAGGCCGGGCTGGCGGCGGCCGGCGGCGGCTTGCTGGTGCTGCA
>JBEBBF010000099.1:0-5454 GCA_041158545.1 Pseudomonadota bacterium
GCCTGCCGACCACCGGGCTGCGCTTCTTCACGGTCTATGGCCCCTGGGGCCGCCCGGACATGGCCCTGTTCAGCTTCGTCAAGGCGATGCTGGCCGGCCAGGCCATCGACGTGTACAACCACGGCCAGATGCTGCGCGACTTCACCTACATCGACGACATCGTCGAAGGCGTCGTCCGGACCCTGGACCGGATTGCCGAACCCGACCCGAACTATGACCCGCAGCACCCGAACCCGGCCAGCAGCACTGCTCCCTACCGGGTTTTCAATATCGGCAATAACCAGCCGACCCCGCTGCTGGACTTCATCACCGCCGCCGAAGCCGCGCTTGGCCTCACGGCGCAGAAAAACTTCCTGCCGATGCAACCCGGCGATGTTCCGGCCACCCACGCCAACGTGGATGCCCTGAACGCCTGGGTCGGCTTTACCCCCGCAACCCCGGTCCGCGAAGGGGTGCGCCGTTTTGTCGACTGGTATCGCAACTATTACGGAGTCTGAACTATGTGTGGCATTGTCACCGCTGCCGGCAACGGCAACATCGTCCCCGTCCTGCTGGAAGGCCTGCGCAAGCTGGAATACCGGGGTTATGACTCCGCCGGACTCGCGATCAACAGCGAGGGCAATGTCCGTCGGCTGCGTGCCGTAGGTCGGGTTGCCGAACTGGCCCGCCAGGCGGACATCGTTCAGGCCGACACCGGCATCGCCCACACCCGCTGGGCCACCCACGGTGCCCCCAGCGAGCGCAACGCCCACCCGCACATCTCCGAAGGCCTGGCGGTCGTCCATAACGGCATCATCGAAAACTACGAAGCCCTGCGCCAAGAACTCAGCGGCCTCGGCTACCGCTTCGAATCGGAAACCGACACCGAAACCATCGCCCACCTGATCCACCTGACGCTGCAGGACGAACCCGACCTCTTCAAGGCGGTGCAGAAAGCCTGCCAGCGCCTGGTCGGCGCCTACGCCATCGGCGTCATCGACCAGCGTTTTCCGCAGAAGGTCATCGTCGCCCGGGAAGGCTCGCCGCTGCTGCTGGGCCTGGGCGATGAAGGCAACTACGCCGCCTCCGACGCCTCGGCGCTGCTGCAGGTCACCCGGCGGATGGTCTATCTGGAAAACGGCGACATCGCCGAGCTGACCCCCGGTGGCGTGCGCATCGCCCGCGCCGACGGCAGCCCGGTCGAGCGGCCGGAAACCCTGTCCCAGCTCTCCGCCGACGCGGTGGAACTCGGCCAGTACAAGCACTACATGCAGAAGGAAATCTTCGAGCAGCCCCAGGCCCTGGCCAACACCCTGGAAATGATCGGCGGCAGCCGCAGCATCCAGGCCGGGCTGTTCGGCGCCGACGCCGGCGACCGCCTGTCCCGGATCCAGTCGGTGCTGATCCTCGCCTGCGGCACCAGCTACCACTCCGGCCTGACCGCCCGCTACTGGATCGAAGCCCTGGCCGGCCTGCCCTGCAGCGTCGAAATCGCCAGTGAGTACCGCTACCGCACCACGGTCTCCAACCCGCATCAGCTGGTCGTCGCGATCTCCCAGTCCGGGGAAACCGCCGACACGCTGGCCGCGCTTCGTTATGCCCGCGAACTCGGGCAAAACCACACGCTGGCGCTGTGCAATGTCCCGGAATCGGCCATCGTCCGCGAATCGGCGCTGCGCTTCATCACCCGCGCCGGCCCGGAAATCGGCGTCGCCTCGACCAAGGCCTTCACCACCCAGCTGGCCGGCCTGTTCCTGCTGACCCTGGTGCTGGCCAAGCTGAAGCAGCGGCTCTCCGCCGACGAGGAAAATTTCTACCTGGAAAAGCTGCGTCACCTGCCCGTCGCCGTCAGCAAGATACTGGCGCTGGAGCCGGAAATTGAAGCCTGGGCCAAGCGCTTCGCCGAAAAGCAGCACGCGCTGTTCCTCGGCCGCGGCCGGCATTACCCGATCGCGCTGGAAGGCGCGCTGAAGCTCAAGGAAATCTCCTACATCCACGCCGAAGCCTACCCGGCCGGCGAACTCAAGCACGGACCGCTGGCGCTGGTGGACAAGAACATGCCGGTCATCGCCGTCGCCCCCAACGACACCCTGCTGGAAAAGCTGAAAAGCAACCTGCAGGAGGTCAAGGCCCGCGGCGGCGAGCTGTACGTCTTCGCCGACGCCGACAGCGAAATCGCCGAAGATGCGGAAAACGTCCATGTGCTGCGCCTGCCCGAGCACTACGGCGTCCTCTCGCCCATCCTGCACGTGATCCCGCTCCAGCTCCTTTCCTACCACGTCGCCCTGGTCAAAGGCACCGACGTGGACAAGCCACGTAACCTCGCCAAGAGCGTCACGGTGGAGTAAGCCCTGGCCACGAAGGAAGTGCGTGGAACGCCCCCCCTGGTGAACAAAACTTCTGAACCCCAGGGACTTCGTCAGCGCTCCTGACCCACTTCCTTCGATCAGGAACCGGCATTCCGGGTCTGGTTTGCCAGGTCCATCCCTAGCACGTCGACGCTTATCCCCAGGATAGGCGTCTTTTTTTCCTGAGTTCCCGATGCGCCTTTTACTGGTTGAAGACGATCCCGTGCTGGGTGATGGTTTGCGGGTGGGTTTGCGCCAGGCCGGGTTTACCGTGGATTGGTTGCGGGATGGGGAGTCGGCGCTGGCGGCGTTGGCGAGTGAGGGATTTGCGCTGGTGGTGCTGGACCTGGGCTTGCCGCGGCGGGACGGCTTGAGCGTGTTGCAGCAGTTGCGCGGCCGGGGGCTGGATTTGCCGGTGCTGGTGCTGACGGCGCGGGACGGGACGGCGGACAAGATCGCCGGGCTGGACGCCGGGGCGGACGATTATCTGGTCAAGCCGATTGATCTGGACGAGCTGGCGGCGCGGATTCGGGCCTTGCTGCGCCGGGCCGGCGGGCGGGCCAATCCGGTGCTGGAGTTGAACGGGCTGCGGCTGGACCCGGCGGCGCACAGCGTCAGCCTGGATGGGCGACCGGTGAATCTTTCCGGGCGGGAATTTGCGTTGCTGCACCTGTTGCTCGATCACGCCGGGCGGGTGCTGACCCGCGTCCAGCTGGAGCAGGCGCTGTACGGCTGGGAAGGGGACGTGGAGAGCAACAGCCTGGAAGTGCATATCCACCATCTGCGCAAGAAGCTGGGCAGCGAGCGCATCCGCACCTTGCGCGGCGTCGGCTACAGCATTCCGCGATGAAGGCCGCCGCGACCAGTCTGCGCCGCCGGCTGCTGCTGCGCCTGCTTGGTGGCGGCGTCGTGCTGGCGCTGGCGCTGGTGTGGTGGTCTTACCGCCACGCCCATCACGAAATCGACGAGCTTTACGATGCCCAGTTGCAGCAGATGGCGCAGACCCTGCAGGCGCTGGCCGGCGCCCGCGGCGGCAGCGTCGTGCCTGAGCATCTGGTGGTCGAGGTGCGTGGCCGTTACCTGTTCCAGATTCGCGACCGCAGCGGCCGGCTGCTGGCCTATTCCCCCGGCGCGCCGACGACGCCGCTGACCTGGCAGGACGGCTTTTCGGAAATCGAGGCGCCGGAAGGGCATTGGCGCTATTTCAGCGGCTGGGATGCGGCGCAGCGTTTCCAGGTTCAGGTCGGCGAGGATCACGCCCACCGGGACCACCTGATCCGGGAGAGCGTGCTGCAGTTGCTGCTGCCGGTGCTGATCGGGCTGCCGCTGCTCGGGCTGTGGATCTGGCACGCCACCGGCCACGGCCTGCGGCCGCTGGCGGAGCTGGCGCGGCAGCTGGGCGAGCGGGGGCCGGACCAGTTGTCCCGGCTGCCGCCGCAGCCGGTGCCGCAGGAGGTGGCGCCGCTGGTGACAGCGATCAACCGGCTGCTGCAGGAAATCGACCAGGCGCTGGATCAGGAACGGCGTTTCACCGCCGACGCGGCGCATGAACTGCGGACGCCGCTGGCGGCGCTGGCCGCCCAGGTGCAGGTTGCGCTGCGGGCGCGGGACGCGGCGGAGCGGGATCACGCGCTGCAAGGCCTGCGCCTGGGGCTGGAGCGGGCCTCGCGGCTGGTCGAACAGATGTTGCAACTGGCCCGGCTGGACCCGGAACAGAGCCTGCGCGAGGCGCCGGTGCTGGATCTGGCGCTGCTGGCCCAGGAGGTTTGCGCCGAGATGGGCCACGACATCCTCGCCCGGGGGCTGGATTTCAGCCTGGAGGCGGTGCCGACCCCGGTGCGGGGCCGGGCCGACTGGCTGCGGGTGTTGCTGCGCAACCTGCTCGACAACGCGCTGCGTTACACCCCGCCCGGCGGCCGGCTGCAGCTCAGCCTCGACGGGCGGGGCCTGACATTGCGGGATTCCGGTCCCGGCATCCCGGCGGCGGCGCGGGCGGCGGCGCTGCAGCGTTTCAACCGGCTGGGGGATAACAGCACGCCGGGCAGCGGCCTCGGGCTTTCCATCGTCGCCCGCATCGCCGAGCTGCATCAGGCCCGGTTGCGCCTGGGCGATGCCGGGCCGGGCCTGGAGGTCCGGCTGGAGTGGCCGGATGCTGCAACGCAATAACCATGGGGCTTTGACCTAGGTCAGCATTTGCCCCGGCTTTCGCCGCCACCATGCGCGGTTGAGTCTCGCACCCGCCCCCAAGGGCACCAAATCCAAAAAGAGAGGGAAAACAGCATGTCCAGCAAGGAACAGTACTGCAGCAAGCGCATGAGCGCGGACGAAGCGATCCGCCAGGTGAAGAACGGCGATGTGATCATCGTCCCCACCGGTGTCGGCGAACCCCCGGCGCTGCTCAACGCCCTGTCCGAACACCGCCGCGACTTCCGCGACGTCAAGGTGTCGCAGATTCTGGCGATGCGCAAATACGGCTACATCGACCCGGAAACCGTGGAAAACGTCCGCCATGTCGCCTATTTCTACGGCGGCGCCACCCGTCCCGGCGGCCAGGCCGGCTGGAATGACTTCATCCCCAACTATTTCTCGGAAGTGCCGCAGTTGATCCAGCGCGGCCTGACCCCGGCCGACGTGGTGTTTTCCATGGCCTCGCCGATGGACGAGCACGGCTATTTCTCCCTGAGCCTGGCCGCCGACTACACGATGGCGGCGATTGAAAAGGGCTGCAAGGTGGTCCTGGAAGTCAATCCCAACGTCCCCTTCGCCAACGGCAACTGCCACATCCATATTTCCCAGGTCGCCGCGCTGGTGGAAAGCGAAGATCCGGTGCTGGAAGTCGGCCTGCCGAAGATCGGCCCGGTGCAGGAAGCCATCGGCAAGTACGTCGCCGACATGATCGAAGACGGCGCGACGCTGCAGATCGGCTATGGCGGCATCCCCGACGCCGTGGTGATGCAGCTGACCCACAAGCACAACCTGGGCATCCACACTGAAATGGTCGGCGACGGCATCATGACCCTGGTCGAATCCGGCTCGGTCGATTGCAGCCGCAAGAACTTCAACCGCGGCAAGATTCTGGCGACCTTCGCGCTGGGCTCGAAGAAGCTGTACCAGTTCATGCACCGCA
>JBEBBF010000100.1:0-6081 GCA_041158545.1 Pseudomonadota bacterium
CGCCTACGAACTGAATTAATGTGTCACTTATCTCAGCCGATCCCCGTATGGGCATCCAAGAAATTTTTTCAGCTTTCATAAAACTCCATTGATTTTAATGGGGGTGAGTTCTAACGTTTGACGTGAGGGGCGGCCTGAGCCGCAGGCGGAGGGAACCCAAAGCGCAGCTTTGGGCCGTCCCTCTCGACGGAATTGTTAGGCAAGCTCGGTGATTGAATTTTCATAGTTGATATTTCCACGAACCACATATCGAGCCTCGGCAGTAAGCTTTGCTCCTGCTGCGAATATCGCATTAGTAATGATAAATACTCGATGCGGGGTGGATCCCATGAATACTCTGGCGATCACAGATTCACCGGTTTCAAAAAGTTGCTTTTCTATTTCGGCGTTAAATACCAACCTCTCGAAAATGTTGCTAGGTCTCTGGTACGCAGAATCTGTTGCTTTGAGCTCAATCTTTCGCGGCGCCTGATCTATTTCATCGAACCACAAATCAAAGCCCCGATCATCTGCGCCTTTATCTCGAAACGCGCAGGTGGCGTGCTTGAACTCGGTCAGTAAGTATTGTTTTGCTCGGTCTTCAATGCCACGAGTCATGTTTATTTGCCTAACGTGAAGTAGACAGTAACGATGTATACGCATTTTGCATATGCCATATAATTGCACGCTACAGTCTTCAAGTCATTGATTCATTACGAAACTAGGAATTTATCATGGCAAACACTTCTACGTATACGTCGCCACAAGGACCGAAGCTTCTGGATGTGGTTCGCGAGCGGATACGTGCCAAGCATTTCAGCCTGAGAACCGAAAAATCCTATACGGGCTGGATAAAGCGCTTTGTTCAGTTTCATGGCAGACGGCATCCCAAGGAGTTGGGTGCAGCGGAAGTTGAGGCGTTTCTGACGAATCTGGCGGTGGAGCACAAGGTTGCCGCTGCCACGCAAACCCAGGCCCTGTCCGCATTGTTATTTCTATATCGGGAAGTGCTGCAGTTGGATTTGCCATGGCTGGACAACCTGGTTCGCGCCAAACCCAGCCAGCATGTTCCGGTTGTCCTGTCGCTACGGGAAGTCAATGATCTGCTGAATTGTCTCGAAGGAGATTACGCCCTGATGGCCCGCTTGCTGCATGGAACTGGAATGCGCTTGATGGAATGCCTCGGATTACGGGTCAAGGACCTGGATTTTGACCGGCGGGAAGTCGTGGTTCGCCAGGGAAAAGGTGGCAAGGACAGGCTGACCATGCAGCCAGCAGGATTGGCCAGCCCGCTGCAGTCGCATCTGCAGCGGGTTCGCTGCTTGTACGACGAAGATCGTTTGCTGGGCTTGCCAGGAGTGGCCATGCCCGATGCGCTGGCTGAAAAAATTCAGCCAATCCCCGGCGCCAAACGCCCCCACCCCTCACCCCCGCAAGCGGGCGATGATTTCTTCGACTACGGCGTCCACGCTGAGGGGGGAGGTGTCGATGTCGCAGGTGGCCATGCGGTAGAGGCGGTCGCGGGCTTCCAGGGTGCGGTGGATGTTGTCCATGGCTTCCCGGTAGAGCGTGGGTTTGGCGATGCGGATGTCGTGTTGTTCCATGACCCGGCGGAAGTGGATTTCCGGGTCGGCGTGGAGCCAGACGGTGTAGCAGGCGCTCAGGAGGATTTCGTAGGTCAGGGGTTCGGCGACGATGCCGCCGCCGGTGGCCAGCACCATTTGCGGGTGGGTGGCGACCAGGCGTTCGAGGCAGCGGCGTTCCAGGTTGCGGTAGCCGGACTGGCCGTAGAAATTGATGATTTCCTGCAGGCTGATGCCGGCTTCCCGTTCGACTTCCCGGTTGAGTTCGACGAAGGGGCGCTGCAGGCGGTCGGCGAGTTGCTTGCCGACGGTGGATTTGCCGGCGCCGCGCAGGCCGACCAGGGCGATGCGCTCGCGTTTGTCCTGTTGCAGCGGTTCGTATTCGGCGAAGAGTTGTTCGCGGATGCGGGCGAGCTGCGAGGCGGGCTGGCGTTTGAGGAATTCGACCAGCACGCCGAGGTCGCCGGAGGGGCTGGCTTCGGCGGCGAAGAGCCGGGCCAGCGGCTGGTTCAGTGCGCGGGCGATCTTGGCCAGCACGACGACGGAGACATTGCCCTGGGCGCTTTCCAGCCGGGCCAGGTGGGGCAGCGAGACGCCGGAATGTTCGGCCAGGCCCTTGCGGGTCATGCCCCGCTGGCCGCGGAGGTGGCGGATGTTGCTGGCCAGTTGCGCCAGCAGCGCCGCGGTTTCCGCGTCGAGCGCGGCGTCCTCGCGGTTGCTGCTATCCGGGGTTTCCTGCGCTGCCGGGCTCGCCGGGCTGCCTTCGTCCTTGCTGCTGTTTTCCGTTTTCACGCCTGCACCTGCCTTTCAACAACGGTCCAGTTTAGCGCCTGGGCCGCTTCCGGCCCAGTCCTGAAAACGCTGCGGCGGCCCGCTGCCCGCGGCTGCCGGCCTGGGCGGCGGGGAAATCAGGCCGCCAGTCTGTCCTGGTGCTTGCTGCCCAGGCCGAGATAGGCCTCGACCACCCGCGGGTCGTCAGCCAGTTCCCTGGCAGGGCCGGACATCGCCACACTGCCCATTTCCAGCACATAGGCGTAGTCGGCCACCTGCAGCGCGGCGCGGGCGTTCTGCTCGACCAGCAGGATGGCGACGCCACGGCGGCGCAGGTCGGCAATGATGTGGAAGATTTCCCGGACGATCAGCGGCGCCAACCCCAGGCTGGGTTCGTCCAGCATCAACAGCCGCGGCTTGCCCATCAGCGCCCGGCCGATGGCCAGCATCTGGCGTTCGCCGCCGGACAACGTGGCCGCGGCCTGCTCGCGGCGCTCCTTCAGCCGGGGAAACAGCTGGAAGACCTCCTCCATCGTCTCGCCATGATCGCGCTGGCCCTGACGGTAACGCTGGAAGGCGCCGAGGATCAGGTTGTCCTCGACACTCATTTCGCCGAACAGGTCGCGCTTTTCCGGGACCAGCGCCAGCCCCTGGATCACCCGCTTTTCGACGTTGGGCGAGCGCTGGACATGCCCGGCAAAGTCGATCCGGCCGCTGGAGGGCAGCAGGCCCATGATCGCCGCCAGACTGGTGGTCTTGCCGGCGCCATTGGGGCCGATCACCGTGACGATCTGCCCGGCTTCCACCTTCAGGCTGAGGTCGTGAATCGCCTCGACCTTGCCGTACTGCACCCGCAACTGATCCACCTGCAGCAATGCGCTCATTCCACCCCTCCCAGATAAGCCGCCAGCACCCGCGGGTCCTGCTGGATTTCCTCCGGCAGCCCCTCGGCAATTTTTTCCCCGAATTCCATCACCACGATCCGGTCGACCAGCCCCATGACGAAATCCATGTCGTGTTCGACCAGCAGGATCGCCACGCCCTCGGCGCGCAGCTTGTTCAACAGCGCCGCCAGCGCCTCCTTTTCCTTCAGCCGCAAGCCCGCCGCCGGCTCATCCAGCAACAACAGGCAGGGGTCCGCCGCCAGCGCCCGGGCGATTTCGACGATGCGCTGCTGCCCCAGCGCCAGCGCGCCAGCCTCGTCGTGCAAATGCGCAGCCAGCCCGACCCGTTCGATCTGCCGGGCGGCCTCCGCCAGCAGGCGAGCCTCCTCCTGCCGATCCAGCCGCCAGGCCGCCGGCATCACCCCGCGGCTGCCGCGCTGATGCGCGCCAATCGCGACGTTTTCCAGCACGCTCATCCGCGGCAGCAGGCGCACATGCTGGAAGCTGCGGCTCATCCCCAGCCGGGCGATCTGCCGCGAGGAATGCCCGGTCACCACCTGGCCGTTGAAGACGATCTCGCCGGAAGTCGGGGTATCCACGCCGGAAATCTGGTTGAACATCGTGCTCTTGCCGGCGCCATTCGGGCCGATCAGCGCCAGAATCTCCCCGGCGCGCAGCGAAAAACTCATGTTGTTGTTGGCAACCAGACCGCCGAAACGCCGGGTCACGCCCTTGACCTCCAGCAGCACCTCGCCGCGGGGCGGCAGGCTGCGCCGGCTGAGCGGCGCCGCGTCGGCGGCCACCGGCTTCTGCGGCGCCCGCAAGCGCAGCAGCTGCAACAGCGCCGGCCACAGCCCTTCCCGCGCCCGGTGCAGGATCAACAGCAACAGCACGCCGAAGACGATGATCTCGAAATTGCCGGCATGGCCGAACAAGCGCGGCAACCAGTTCTGCAGCCACTGGTTGAGCAGCGTCACCAGCCCGGCGCCGACCACCGCGCCCCAGACATGCCCGACCCCGCCGACCACCGCCATGAACAGGTATTCGATGCCGTGGTGCAGGCCGAACGGCGAGGGATTCACCAGCCGCTGCAAGTGGGCGTAGAGCCAGCCGGCGGCGCTGGCGTGCATCGCGGCAATCACGAAGATCACCATCCGCGACCGGGAGGTATCGACCCCCATCGCCTCGGCCATCACCACGCCCCCCTTCAGCGCCCGGATCGCCCGCCCCTCGCGGGAATCCAGCAGGTTCTGGCTGGTGACCACCGCAGCGAGCAGGAACAGCCAGATCAGATAGAACATCTCGCCGCCCTCCTCCAGCACCCAGCTGCCGATCCGCAGCGGCGGCACCCCGGCGATGCCGCTCTGGGCGCCGAGGAAATCCAGCGTGCCAAACAGGAAATACAGGCTCATCCCCCAGGCAATGGTGCCCAGCGGCAGGTAATGCCCGGAAAGCCGCAAGGTCAGCGAGCCGAGCAGCAGCGCGATCAGCCCGGTGATCAGCAGCCCCAGCAGCAGCGCCCACCAGGGCGAACCGCCGGTCCAGGCCAGCCAGCCGGGCAGGTCCGGGTGGGTACTCAGCACCGCGGTGGTGTAAGCGCCGACGCCGACAAAAGCCGCCTGGCCAAAGGAGGTCAGCCCGCCGACGCCGGTCAGCAGCACCAGGCCCACGGCGACCAGCGCGGCGATCCCGATGTAGTTCAGCAAGGTGATGGTGTAAGCCGGCAACACCGCCGGCGCCGCCGCCAGCAGGCCGGTCAGCAGCAACAGATAAACCGTGGGGCGCATCATTCCTCCTCCACATGGTGGCTGGTCAGCGAACGCCACAGCAGCACCGGGATGATCAGCGTGAACACCAGCACTTCCTTGAATGCGCTGGCCCAGAACGAGGAAAAGGACTCCAGCTGCCCGACCAGCACCGCGCCGGCCGCCGCCAGCGGGTAGCTCGCCAGGCCGCCGATGATCGCGGCGACAAAGCCCTTCAGCCCGATCAGGAAGCCGGTGTCGTAATAGATCGTCGTGATCGGCCCGATCAGGATGCCGGAGAAGACCCCGAGCAGCGCCGCCAGCAGGAAGGTCAGCTTGCCGGCAACCACCGGGGAAATTCCCATCAGCTTGGCGCCGGACTGATTCACCGCCGTGGCCCGCAGCGCCTTGCCGTAGATCGTCCGGGCGAAGAAGGCGTAAAGGCTGACGATGAAAGCCGCGGAGCTGCCCACCACCCACAAGGTCTGCTTGCTCACCGCCAGCTCGCCCCACTGCACGCTGCCCTCGGAGAACGCCACGGTCCGCACCCCCTCGGCGCCGAAGAACACCAGCCCCAGCCCGGTCAGCACCAGATGCACCGCCACCGAGGCAATCAGCAGCACCAGCACGCTGGTCTCGGCAATCGGCTGGTAAGCCACCCGGTACAGCATCGGCCCCAGCGGCACCAGGATCGCCAGCGTCAGCGCAATCTGCAGCGGCATCCCCAGCCCAGCCAGATCCAGGCTGTAAAGCAGCCCGGTCAGCAGCAGCGGATAGGCCAGATTCCAGCCCAGCATGCCGCCGACGCCTTCCCAATCCGCCTCGCGGAAACGGTTGCCGCACTCCAGCAAGGCCACCACCGCGCCCAGCCCCAGCAGCAGCCACAGCGTCGCCGGCACCTTGCCCCCCTGCAGCGCCGCCAGCGACAGCGCCCCGAAGGCCACGAATTCCCCCTGGGGAATGAAGATGACCCGCGTCACCGAAAACACCAGCACCAGGGCCAGGGCCAACAGCGCATAAATCGCGCCGCTGCCGACGCCATCCTGGGCCAGGATCAAAAAGATCGCCGTATCCAAACCGACCTCCTGTCAGTACCGACTCCCGCAGCCCACCCCAGGC
>JBEBBF010000101.1:0-5270 GCA_041158545.1 Pseudomonadota bacterium
GGGTGACAAAGCGGGCGCGGCCGTCTGCGGTGGGGAAGCGGCCATCGGCGTAGAGCCGGGTCTTGCCGCCCGCGGCGCCTTCCGGATAAGGCCATTGCTGCGGTCCATCCTGCTCCAGCAGCGCGTAGCTCAGGCCGGTGATGTCGAGATCGCGGCCGCGGGTGCTTTCCCGGTGTTCGTTGAAGATGCTTTCGCTGTCGGTGTAGGGGAACAGCCGGGCCGCGCGTTCCGGGCAGCCCAGCTTGTCGCCCAGGGCCAGCGCGAAATCGACGGCGATCTGCCAGTCGGCCCGGGCGGCGCCGGGGGCTTGCAGCACCGGCGGCACCCGGGTGATCCGCCGTTCGGAGTTGGTCACCGTGCCTTCCTTTTCACCCCAGGTCAGCGCCGGCAGCAGCAGGTCGGCGTAGGGCGCGGTTTCGGTGTCGGCAAAGGCTTCCTGCAGCACGACGAATTCACAGCGTTGCAGCGCCTCGCGGATCAGCGCCTGCTGTGGCATCGACTGCGCCGGGTTGGTGCAGGCGATCCACAGCGCCCGGACCTTGCCGGCGCGCACCGCTTCGAACAGCTCCACCGCGGCCAGGCCGGGCTGCTCCGGGACGCTGTCGATGCCCCACAGCCGGGCGACTTCCGCCCGGTGTTCCGGGTTGGCCAGGTCGCGATGCGCCGACAGCAGATTGGCCAGGCCGCCGACTTCCCGGCCGCCCATCGCGTTGGGCTGGCCGGTCAGCGAGAAGGGGCCGCAACCGGGCTGGCCGATCTTGCCCACCGCCAGCGACAGCGCGATCAGCGCCGTGCCATTGTGCGTGCCGTGGTGGGACTGGTTCATGCCCTGGCACCACAGCGACAAGGGCGCCTGGGCCTCACCCCACCAGCGGGCGGCCTTCAGGATGTCGGCCTCCGGCACGCCGCAGACCCGGGCCGCCATCGCCGGGGTGACGTCGCGAACATGGTCGCGCAGCGCGGCAAAGCCGCTGGTGTGCGCCTCGATGTAACGCCGGTCGAGATAGCCTTCCCAGACCAGCACGTTCAGCATCGCGTTGAACAGCCAGATGTCGGTGCCGGGCTGAATCTGCAGATGCAGGTCGGCGCTGGCGGCGGTGTCGGTCCGGCGCGGGTCCACCACGATCAGCTTCAGTTCCGGCCGGGCGGCCTTGGCCGTTTCGATGCGGCGGAAGGCGATGGGGTGGGCGTAGGCCGGGTTGGCGCCGGCAATCAGCATGCAGTCGCTGTGGTCGAAATCCGCGTAGCAGCAGGGCGGCGCGTCGGCGCCCAGGGCCTGCTTGTAGGCGGCGACGGCGCTCGACATGCACAGCCGGGAATTGGTGTCCACGTTGTTGCTGCCGATCAGGCCCTTCGCCAGCTTGTTGAAGACGTAGTAATCCTCGGTCAGCAACTGCCCGGAAATGTAGAAGCCCACCGCGTCCGGCCCATCCTGGCGGATCACCTCGGCAAAACGGTGGGCCGCCGTGTCCAGCGCCGTGTCCCAGCTCACCGCCGCCGGGGCGGACTGGCGGTCCGGGCGCAGCAGCGGTTGCAGCAACCGGGTTTCCAGCCGCGCCGACAGGGGCAGCGTCGCCCCCTTGGTGCACAGCCGGCCGAGATTGGCCGGGTGGGCGGGGTCACCCTGGAGGCGGTGAATGCGCTGGCCATCATGGGTGATCAGAATGCCGCAACCCACCCCGCAGTACGGGCAGGAGCTACGGCTGGTTTGCAGGGCGGCAGACATGGGACGCTTCCAGCTTAATGCTCAGCAGTGGAGGAAAACCTGGCCGTCTTCCACCTTCACGGGGACGCAGGGGGTGTGGCCGACGTCGGGGGCCTGGGCCAGACCGTCGGCGAGGCCGATCTTCCAGCTGTGCAGCGGGCAGGTGACCTGCTTGCCGGCGACGATGCCCTGGGACAGCGGGCCGTTCTTGTGCGGGCACTGGTCGTGCATCGCGAAGACTTCGCCGGCGGCGTCGCGGAACACGGCGATGTCCGGGCCGGTGGCGGGCTTGACGACACGGGCGCCGAGCAGCGGGATGTCCTCGACGAGGCAGACTTTTTTCCATTCACTCATGGTGTTCTCCTGGTGGGCGCCGTGGCGCCCCGTGTTGGGTCGGGGGCTCAGACGCTGAGCGGTTCGAACTGGCGGCGCAGCGCCGGGTCTTCGATGTTTTCCTTCCACGGATCGCCTTCGCCCTGCAGCGCGAACAGCAGGCGCTGGTACAGGGCCTTGCGGTTTTCCGCGTCGTCCAGCACCTTGGCCTTGATGTAATCCAGGCCCACCCGTTCGACGTAATGCACCGTGCGGTCGAGGTAGCGGGCTTCTTCCCGGTACAGCTGCAGGAAGGCGCCGGAGATTTCCATGACTTCCTCGTCGTTCTTCGCCTTGCAGAGGAACTGGGCGACGTCGGTCTTGATGCCGCCGTTGCCGGCCACATAGATTTCGTAGCCGGAATCGACGCCGATGATGCCCACGTCCTTGATGCCGGCTTCGGCGCAGTTGCGCGGGCAGCCGGAGACGGCCAGCTTGACCTTGTGCGGGCTCCACATGTCGAACAGCATCTTTTCCAGCTTGACGCCCAGGTCCATCGAACGCTGGGTGCCGAAGCGGCAGTGCTCGGCGCCGACGCAGGTCTTCACCGTGCGGATGGACTTGCCGTAGGCGTGGCCGGAGACCATGCCCGCGGCGTTGAGGTCGGCCCACATCTTCGGCAGGTCTTCCTTTTTCACGCCCAGCAGGTCGATCCGCTGGCCGCCGGTCACTTTCACCGTGGGCACGTTGTACTTTTCCGCCGCATCGGCGATGGCGCGCAGTTCCGCCGGCGTGGTCAGGCCGCCCCACATCCGCGGCACCACGGAGTAGGTGCCGTCCTTCTGGATGTTGGCGTGGGCGCGCTCGTTGATGAAGCGGCTCTGCGGGTCATCCATGGCCTCCTTGGGCCAGGTCGAGATCAGGTAGTAGTTCAGCGCCGGGCGGCAGGAGGCGCAGCCATTGGGCGTCTTCCAGTTCAGCGCCGCGATGACCTGGGGGATCGACAGCAGTTTCTGTTCGCGAATCTGTTCGCGGACATGTTCGTGGGTGTGGTCGGTACAGGCGCAGACCGGCTTGTTCTTGCCTTCGGTCGGCTGGTAGGCGCCGCCGACGGTCGAGGCCAGGATCTGCTCGACCAGGCCGGTGCAGGAGCCGCAGGACGACGAGGCCTTGGTGTGCTTGCGCACGTCTTCCAGCGTGAACAGGCCCTGTTCCTTGATCGCCTTGACGATGCTGCCCTTGCAGACGCCGTTGCAGCCGCAGACTTCGGCGGTATCCGGCAGGCTGGCGGCGTGGTTCTGACCCTTGTGGCCGGCGTCGCCCAGGTGGTTCTGGCCGAACATCAGGTGGTCGCGCAGCTCGTGGATGTCCTGGCCGTCGCGCAGCAGCTGGAAATACCAGCTGCCGTCGGCGGTGTCGCCGTACATGCAGGCGCCGACCAGCTTGTTGTCCTTCAGCACCAGCTTTTTGTAGACGCCGCCGGCCGGGTCGGACAGCAGGATTTCCTCGGTGCCTTCGCCGCCCATGAAGTCGCCGGCGGAGAACAGGTCGATCCCGGTGACCTTCAGCTTGGTCGAGGTGACCGAGCCGGTGTAGCGGCCGATGCCGTATTCGGCGAGGTGGTTGGCGGCGACTTTCGCCTGTTCGAACAGCGGGGCGACCAGGCCGTAGGCGGTGCCACGGTGATTGACGCATTCGCCGACGGCGTAGATGCGCGGGTCGAAGGTCTGCAGCGTGTCATCGACGACGATGCCGCGGTTGCAGTGGATGCCGGCGGATTCGGCCAGCGCGGTGTTGGGGCGGATGCCGACGGACATCACCACCAGATCGGCGGGCAGGCTGCTGCCGTCCTTGAACTTGATCGCGCAGACGCGGCCGGATTCGCCCTTGACCAGTTCGCTGGTGTGGGCTTCCAGCTTGAACTTCAGGCCCTTGGCTTCCAGGGATTTCTGCAGTAGCTGGGCGGCGGTCTTGTCGAGCTGGCGTTCCATCAGCCAGGGCATCACATGCACCACGGTGACGTCCATGCCGCGCAGCGCCAGGCCGTTGGCGGCTTCCAGGCCGAGCAGGCCGCCGCCGATCACCACGGCATGCTTGTGGGTCTTGGCGGCTTCGATCATGGCGTCGGTGTCGGCGATGTCCCGGTAGGCGATGACGCCGGGCAGTTCCTTGCCCGGTACCGGCAGGATGAAGGGGTTGGAGCCGGTGGCCAGCAGCAGGCGGTCGTATTCGGCTTCAGTGCCGTCGGCGGCGATGACCTTGCGGGCCTTGCGGTCGATTTTGGTGATCTGCCGGTTCAGCAGCAGCTTGATGTGGTTCTGGCTGTACCAGTCGTAGTCGTTGAGGATGATGTCCTGAACGCCCATTTCCCCGGCCAGCACCGGGGAAAGCAGGATGCGGTTGTAGTTGGGGTGGGGCTCTGCGCCGAACACGGTGATGTCGTATTTGTCCGGGGCGATCTTCAGCAGCTCTTCCAGCGTCCGCACGCCGGCCATGCCATTGCCGACGAGGACCAGTTTCGGTTTGTTCATGCCTAATCTCCAGATGGCCGCGGCAGTTTCCGCGCCGTCCGCTCCAGCGTGCCGAAGCGGCAAAAAAAAAGTCCATCCCCGCGAGTGCAGGGATGGACGCCTTTGTCCTGAGGAAACAACCGCCGTTGGTTGTAAGCCCTATTTAGCAAGCGCTGTGCCATGGCTTTGCAATGCCCGAACCGGGCGGGCGGCGCGGGTTTTGTCCTGGATTGCGCTTCACGGTGGTGCGGAGGCGCCTGCTGATTCCTTTTTCTGGTGCGGTGCCGGGGGCGGAGCAGAAGCCGGCCTTACTGCGCTTGCAATCGCATCAAGGTTTTCGAAATCGCCGGGCTCGTGATAAAAGCTCCTGTCCGACGGTTTGATGCCGGACCTGCTTTCTGGGGGAAACGATGGGGCGCTGGAGTGGCAAGGGAAACGGGGTGGTGACGATGATCCGCGGGCTGCTGCGGGGTGGCGTGCTGCTGCTGACTCTGCTGCTGGCGTATCCGGTGTGGGCCCTGGGGCCGGACGAGGTGGGGCGGGCCACCGGCCCGACGCTGATCCGGATCGGCGTGCTGGCCTTTCGCGGCCCGGCCAAGGCCGAAGCCGAATGGGCGCCGACCGCGAATTACCTGAATACCCGCCTGCCGGGCTACCGTTTCGTGGTCCAGCCCATGGATTACCACGTGCTGAGCCAGGCGGTGCGGGACCGGCGGATCGAGCTGCTGATCACCAATTCCGGG
>JBEBBF010000102.1:0-5094 GCA_041158545.1 Pseudomonadota bacterium
CCGAGAGCTGCCAGGGGAAGCCCTCGTCAGCAGAGGCCGCCAGCTTCTGGGCGTCCTCGTTGGTCAGCAAGTAGCCGTCGCAGGTCAGTGCGGTGCCGGTCACCGCCAGGGTGCAGACACCGATGGGCGCGTCGCGGTCGTGCTGCAGGAGGGTCGGGCAGGGATCTGGCAGCGTCAGCGAAGCCAGGTCGATGACGAAGCGTTCGCCCCATTCGGCGAGAACCTCGCCCGAGTAGGCCACGCCCCTGAAGGTGCGCTGGCTGGCGGGCTGGTCTGCATCAGCCAGTGCGGGGCTCAGGCCCGGGGCCGGGACAGCGAAGAAGTAACCGGAGGTATAAGCGGCGGGCGTTTCCATGCCCGCTACGGTAGCCGCCCGCGCGGCGAATGTTCAGCGGACATAGGTCCAAGGCGGCGGTAAGAGTCAGGCGGGCGCTATCTCATGCAGTTGACCTTGGCACGAGCGTCTAGGCGGACTGCTTGGCGCCTTCCAGTAGCTGAAACATTTCTTCAGCCTTCGCCTTTAATTGCTGCCGCAGCCAATCTTCTTCTGATGGTGTTAGCATCTTCGGTGCGTAGTAGGTAGAGGGCTTCAGACTCGGTAAGGGCGTCGAATCCGTAGCCAAACTCCGCTTGCCACCAAGGTTCGAGAGTTCCATGTTTACCTCTCAGTGCTTCTAGTGTTTTGAGTTGCAAGGTCAGAACGGCTGACCGCGGCTGACCAGTCAGCGACTGCGCGCAAAGAACGATCCCGCCCTTAGTCTCGATGTAGCCGCGCAAGTTGGCGTAGGTTCCGCCCATTCCGATAAAGTCATCTATCAGAATATAGCTTCTCCCGGATTCGACCGTACCCCCAAACAATGCCGGAGAACGTAGTCTCCACCACCCGACCGCGCCGGTGTGCCCCGCCTTGGTCGTCTGCACGATGGATGTATCGAGGTCATAGCCGAGTCGTTTCGCGACACTGACCCCAAGCGCCAGCGGGATCGTGTTGAGGCTGACGCCTTCCAAGCCATGCACAGGCAAAATCAACGGGTCTCGATCACGGTAGACGCTAAGCGCCATGACCAGTCGATCATCGGCCACCTCGCCAACCAACGTCAACGATGCGGCCGCGTTCCCGGCCTTTGCCGCAGTGTATGCCGGGTGTTTCTTCACCCGTGATTCAGCGGCATGAATGGCGACAGACGGGAAGTCCTCTGGCCACGGGACCCGCGGCGCCAGCGGGGGGGCGGGTTCACCCGCATAGTCAGCCATGTCGCGCAAGAGAGAGACCATCTGTTCCTGGCATGGACGACTTTCACCTAACGCCAGCCGCTCGGGAGCGCAGCGTTGAAGGCGCGCCGCAATCGCCCTTCTTAACCCCTCGGTGGGCTCCTCGCAAACGCTGTAGTCCCATCCGGGATCTGGACGCGCGCTCGCGCGGGCCGCGGCAAGCTCCGGGTCCGCGCTCAGGCGCTTGAGGTCGACGGCGCGGAACCGATCCGCCTGAGCCGACGACAAGGCAATGCGCCGACAGCGGCAGCGATGACCAGAGGGCGGCGTCCAGGTCTTCCAAATTGGATCGTCGAAGCGCGCGACCAGTCCATCCATCGCTGCATGGGCCGGACGGGTGCGAGAGTCGTTGACGGCGTCGTACATCATCCAGGGGCTGGTATCGAGGTTCTCGCGCTGCTGTTCGCAGCGCCCGCGCGCATAGGACCCCTGGATGTTGTTCCGAAAGATGGTCTCCATCCGCCCCGGTGGCAGATCGAGGCCGATGCCGCCGTCCGCGACCTGCTGTTGCCAGTCGCGCAGTGTCTCGCCATTCTCCAACGCCTGGATGAGACTGGTCCGCACGGACTCGATCTGGTCCAGTCCGGCCAGCCCGGAGACAGTAAAGGCACTGGCCCTGGCCAGACCCTGAAGCTGCCCGTAGTAGACCTCTGGCAGAACCACGCCCTGCTTCTTGGCCCAGGCGATGGCTTCCAAGAAGGGCAACGGCTTCAGCGGTGGTAGTTCAGGATCGAATCCGCTGCCATCGGCGGCTAGGCGCGTCACGGGGACTCTCCCATCACCCGCCCCCAACCTTGCGCTCGGCCGCGACGTAGCCGAGCACGTCGGCGGCGAACAAGCTGCGCTCGACCAGGTTTTGGAATGCCGCGACCTCTTCGCCGCCGTAGAGGGCCATGAGCCGTTCCATCAGATCGTCCTGATCCGTGGCGGCCAGGATCGTCGCACGCAACTTGGCGACTGGGATCGGGCTTGCTGCCTGGTCCATGGCGGCAGTGACCAAGCGCTCGACGGCCTCCTGGTCTTGGGTGAAGCGCTGCGGCTTGGGCGAAGCCAGCAAGACCCGCGGCGAACCACCCGCGGCGACCGATGCCGATAGGGCTGCCTGAGGCAATCCAGTAGCCGTCGCTGGGAGCGTGAAATCCCCCGGCTCGAAGTCGTACCGGTCCAGCAAATATTGCTCGCTCAGGGTCAGGACCCCCGCCTTGACCAACTCCGCATCGCGCTTGGCCCTGGCTTCTTCCAACCCCGTGTCGTCCTGCATGACGAAGGTCGGCGCCGCGCTTGGGAAGGCATTGAGCGCCCACAGGGCGTTGACCAGGCGTTGCACGCTGCCAGTGACCAGCCGCACATCGGCCCGGCGCTTGTCCTCGCGAACCTGGTTATGCACCTGCGCCGCGGCATAAGACCCCTTGTCGCCGATCTCGCTGGTCAGCGTCTGTCCGAGGATCAGCTTTTGAATACGCCGACCCAGGGCCATTTCGACCTTGTCGAACTCGCCGGCCAGGCCGGAGGTCACGGCACTGATCTGCTCGTCCTTGCCGACCCCCACCACCGCATCCAAGCCCAACGCCTGCATGGTCGTGACAAACGCCTGCGGCTCGTACACCTGCCCGAGTAACAGCGGATCGCCGAAGCGTTCGAGGAACCGCATCCAGAACCGCCAGCCATTGGCGCGGAAGAACCAGGGCCAATAGCAACGCGACAGCAGGGCCTCGCCGAACGGGTTGCGATAGGTCGGGGTGCGGATGGTCAGCAGGAACTTGGTCGCCGTGTCGACCCGGGTCGGAATGCCTGGAACGTAATCCATCCCAGGCGAGCCGGCCGGGGCGGAATACCACAGGGTCCCGTCGCGCCGTGGTTCGAACCACTCCAGCGGCTTCTCGGAGATCCGTTCCAGCCCGATGCGCGACCCCTTCGCATAGACGACCTCCTGGACCGCGTACCCGTAGGGAATCGCGGACCAGGCCCCGCGGATCAGGGTCTCCATGTGGTGGGCCAGGGTCTCCCACAGCCATTGACTAGGCTCGCTGTCGTAGGGTTCCAGGCGCCAGGGAGTGGCAACCACCGCCTCGCGCCGGGTTTCCAGCGCGGCGCTGATCTCGTCGTCCGTTTCGAGCTTGCGCAGCTCTTGGCGCCCCAGGCCCTGCTGGGCCAGTACCAAGTCCGGATCGGGCAGGCGCAGCAGGCTGGAGACGATCTGCTCCAGTGCGACATCGGTAAACAGGGTCGCGCTCACAGGCATGACGGGGTCTCCTGGGCTTTCAGCATGCGGCGCACATGCCGATCGGTAATACCGTGGCGGGTCGCCACTTCCTGCACCGACAACCCCCGGCGGAGGTCATAGAGCACCGCCTCGTGCCGCCGGGTGCGCTCCTGACTGGTGCGGCTTGGCAGGCACAGGCAGGCCCCGGCCAAGGCGTCGCACAGCCGGGCCGCCGGGCCGTGCCCGATGGCCAGCACCAGGCGGGATGAGGCGCTGGGAATCGCCGGGATGTAGACGGTGGTGCCGGCCAGGCGCTCGCACAGTTGCGCCGCGGTAGCGGGTCCGATCAGGCCGCTCAGGTGTTGCATCACGTTCATGCAGCTCGCTGATTGCTTCCGGCATAGCCGGCAGACGCCTGACCCAAGGCGGTCCAGGCATAGGCCAGCGCGTCGACGCCATCGTCGTTGACACCGGCCGGGAAGGCCAACAACTCCTCGCGCAACCAGGCGGGCACGCGGGCCGGATCGAAACGCACCCGATGTTGCTCGAAACGGGTCAAAAGCGGCATGAAGCGCGTGAGCTTGTCCCGGTCCGGGCGCACCCCGCGCACTGGTAACCGGGTGGTGCGGGTGAGTTCCTGGACCACGGCCGCCTGATACTGCACCTGTTCGACAGCAATCAGGAGCGGCGACCAGCGGGCCGCCGCCGTCTTGATGCGCGCCAGCACCTCGGAGAAGCCGCAGCGGTGCCGCTCCGCCTCACGGACGTAGAGGACCCCGGTCGCCGGGTCGCGACTCAGGGCGACGATGGCCGTCCAGTCGGCGCCCGCTTTTTCCGAGATCGACAGGTCCACCCCGAGCACCACCGGGAGCCCCGACGGGGCTTCGGCGTCGCGCAGCATGTCGGGCTTGACCAGGCCGGCGCCGAAGGTGACGAACTGCGCCAGCACCTCCTGGGCGAACACCAACTCGGGCATGGTCGCGCGCTGCTCCTCCATCCACCCGGGCGGCAGATGCGGGTTGTCCATCGATGGCGCGGTGTGGCTGATCCATTGGGGATCGGTCGCGGCCTGGCGGAACAGGTTGTGGAAATAGTTCATGCCGTTGGGCGTGCTGATGAACCAGGCATCGCCGTTGAGGTCGGCCAAGGTCCAGACGATGGTCTGTTCCCAGGCCGCTTGGAGATGGCGGGCATGGGCCGCCTCGTCGATCACGATCCGCGCATAGAAATTCCCACGCCCGCACTTCATCGGGTTTTCCAGGGTCCAAAAATCGAGCCGTCCGCCATTGACGAATTCCACCACCGGGCGCGGCTGACTGGTGGCCTTGCGGATGACCGGCGCGTAGGTCCGGGCGATGTCCTGGAAGACGCGCACGAAATAGCTGTCGTTGGGGGCATACCAGGCGCATGGCAGGCCTTTACGCCCGCGCCCGTCGCTGCCGCCCAACGCCCCGCCGGGTTGGTTGATCAGGATCTCGATCAGAGCATAAGTCTTGCCCCAACGTCGCCCCATACAGGCCACGTTGCGCGGGCGGGCGCCGGCCAGGAGGCGCGCCTGGCCGGGGTGCGGCTGGAAGTCCGGGAGGGTGAGACGGGGCACGTCAGGACTGGCCGCGCGG
>JBEBBF010000103.1:0-3141 GCA_041158545.1 Pseudomonadota bacterium
GTCTGGTCCAGCACCGTGACGCCGAGGCCGTCCAGATGGGCGGCGGTGCCGAGCAGTTCGGCCAGCGTCACGATGCCGGTGCCGCCCACACCGGCGATCAGCACGCCCCAGGGGCCATGCAGTTCCGGCAGCGTCGGCAGCGGCAGCGGCGATAGCCCGGCCGGGGAATCCGGCGAGCTCTCGTCGCCCGGCTGGATGCCCTTGCCCTGGCGCAGGCTGCCGCCTTCGATGCTCACCAGCGCCGGACAGAAGCCCTTCAGGCAGGAGAAATCCTTGTTGCAGGCGGTCTGGTCGATCCGGCGTTTGCGGCCGAATTCGGTTTCCAGTGGCAGGATCGCCATGCAGTTGGACTGTTTGCCGCAGTCGCCGCAGCCTTCGCAGACCAGCGGATGTATCCAGACCCGTCGTGCCGGGTCCGGGTAACGGCCGCGTTTGCGCCGCCGCCGTTTTTCCGCGGCGCAGGTCTGGTCGTAGATCAGGGCCGAGACGCCGGGGAATTCCCGCAAGTCCCGCTGCACCGCATCCAGCGCATCGCGATGATGGCGCGGGACCGAGGCGGGGAGGGCGCCGGGGTATTTGTCCGGCTCGTCGCTGACGAAGACGATGCGCTGCACGCCATCGGCCTGGAGTTGCGCGACCAGCTGCGGGACGGACAAGCTGCCATCGACCGGCTGACCACCGGTCATCGCCACTGCGTCGTTGTAGAGAATCTTGTAGGTGATCGGCACCCGCGCAGCCAGCGCCTGGCGGATCGCCAGCAGGCCGCTGTGGAAATAGGTGCCATCCCCCAGGTTGGCGAACACATGCGGGGTCCGGGTGAAAGGCGCCTGGCCGACCCAGGCGACGCCCTCGCCGCCCATGTGGCTGAAGGTTGCGGTGCGCCGTTCCGGCATCCAGACCGTCATGTAATGGCAGCCGATGCCCGCCAGCGCCCGGCTGCCTTCCGGAACGTGGGTCGAGGTGTTGTGCGGGCAGCCGGGGCAGAAGGTCGGCACCCGTTGCAGCGGAATCAGGCTGCGGGCCAGCGCCTTTGCCTTGGCGTCGAGGAAGGCCAGCCGTTCGCGGATGCGCGGCGAGGTGAAGAAGCGGTCGATCCGGCTGGCGATCACCCGGGCGATGGTGGCCGGGGTCAGCTCGCCGGCGGCGGGCAGCAGCCAGTCGCCGTGGGGCTGTGCCCATTCGCCTTTTTCGTCGAATTTGCCGATCACCCGCGGCCGCACGTCCTCGCGCCAGTTGTACAGCTCTTCCTTCAGCTGGTATTCGAGCAGCTGGCGTTTTTCCTCGACCACCAGGATTTCGTCGAGCCCGGCGGCAAACTGGCGGACGCCCTCGGCTTCCAGCGGCCAGACCATGCCGACCTTGTACAGCCGGATGCCGATTTCCGCCGCCAGCGCATCGTCGATGCCCAGATCGTCGAAGGCCTGGCGGACGTCGAGGTAGCTCTTGCCGGCGGTGATGATCCCCAGCCGCGGCTGCGGTGCGTCGATGACGATCCGGTTCAGCCGGTTGGCCCGGCACCAGGCCAGCGCCGCGTAGAGCTTGTGGTTCAGCAGCCGGGCTTCCTGGGCCAGCGGCGGGTCGGGCCAGCGGATGTTGAGCCCGTCGGCGGGCAGCGTGTCGTCGTCCGGGGTCACGAACGCCAGTCGCAGCGGGTCGATATCCACCGAGGCCGAGGATTCCACGCTGTCGGCCACCGCCTTGAAGCCGACCCAGCAGCCGCAGTAGCGGGACAGCGCCCAGCCGGCCAGGCCCAGATCCAGGTATTCCTGCACCCCGGCCGGGGCCAGCACCGGCATCATCGCCGCCTTGAAGGCGTGCTCGCTCTGGTGCGGCAGTGTCGAGGAGCGGGCGGCGTGGTCGTCGCCGGCCACCACCAGCACGCCGCCGTGGCGGGCGCTGCCGGCGGCATTGGCGTGCTTGAACACGTCACCGCAGCGATCCACCCCCGGCCCCTTGCCGTACCACAGCGCAAAAACGCCTTCGTACCGGGCATCGGGGAACAGCCCGACCTGCTGGCTGCCCCAGCAGGCAGTCGCCGCCAGGTCTTCGTTGATGCCCGGCTGGAACACCACCTGATGCGCCGCGAGATGCTCCCGCGCCTTCCACAGCGCCTGGTCCAGCCCGCCTAAGGGCGAGCCGCGGTAGCCGGAAATGAAGCCGGCGGTATTCAGCCCTGCGGCCTGGTCCCGCTCCCGTTGCAGCATCGGCAACCGGGCCAGCGCCTGGATGCCATTGAGGTATACCCGGCCGCTGGCGAGACGGTATTTGTCGTCCAGCGTGTAGGTGTCGCGGATGGGTTGTCCCTGTTCTGCCATGATCCACCTCCCTGTTTGCAAGGGTAGACCATGGGTGGGCAGGGCGGTTGCGTCGTTTTCAGCGGGTTCAGGTGGCGCCGCGGGCTCAGGTGGCGGCGGTTTCCGCTGCGGCCCGTTCCAGTTGCAGCCACAGGCAGGCGCCCTTGCTTTCCTTGTCGATGCCGGCCAGCACCTTGTCGTGGGCGGCGATTTCCTCCGGCTGGGCGGCGAGCACCTTCAGCGGCGGGCGCTGGCGCGGGCTGCGGCCCTGGCGGGCTGCCGGGTCCGGGTTGTTGTTGGCCGGGATGTCGTCCTCGATGATCAGGCTGTTCTGGCCGCGGGTCATCGCCAGATAGACTTCCGCCAGCAGTTCCGAGTCGAGCAGCGCGCCGTGCAAGACCCGGCCGGTGTTGTCGACGCCGTAGCGTTCGCACAACGCGTCCAGGTTGTTGCGCTTGCCGGGGTGGAGTTCCTTGGCCAGCTTCAGGGTGTCGATGACGCTGGGGCAGCACTGGCTGAGCGGCGGCAGGCCGAGCAGGCCGAGTTCGTGGTTGAGGAAGCCGAGGTCGAACGGGGCGTTGTGGATCACCAGTTCGGCGCCAGCGACGAATTCCAGGAAGTCCTGCGCCACCTGCTTGAACAGCGGTTTGTCGGCAAGGAAGTCCAGTGAGATGCCATGCACCGCCTGGGCGCCGGCGTCGATTTCCCGCTGCGGATTGACGTAGAGGTGCAGGTGACGCTGGGTCAGCCGGCGGTTTTCCATTTCCACGCAGGCGATTTCGATCAGACGGTGACCCTGGCGCGGGTCCAGGCCGGTGGTTTCCGTATCGAGGATGATCTGGCGCAT
>JBEBBF010000104.1:0-15411 GCA_041158545.1 Pseudomonadota bacterium
AGCCCGGTGGGCGACATTGAAAAGAACGCCCGCGCCCTGCTGTCCTCCCTGCTCGGCAAACTGGATCTGGTCACCCGGGAAGAATTCGACATCCAGACCGCGCTGCTCGAACGCAGCCGGGAAAAGCTGCAGGCACTGGAAGCCCGGATCGCCGCACTGGAAAAATCCGCAAGCGCCGACTGATCCCCGGCCATGGCTTTCGCCACGGTTTTCAGCCGCGGCCTGGATGGCGTCGATGCCCCGTCGGTCACCGTCGAAGCCCACCTGGCCAACGGCCTGCCTTCCTTCACGCTGGTCGGCCTGCCCGACACCGAAGTCCGCGAGGCCCGCGACCGGGTTCGCGCCGCGCTGATCCACTCCGGCTTTGAATTTCCCGCGAAGCGCTTGACGGTCAATCTGGCGCCGGCCGATCTGCCCAAGGAATCCGGCCGCTTCGACCTGCCGATTGCCCTCGCCATCCTCGCTGCCAGCGGCCAGATTCCGGCGCCGCCCCTTGCCCAGTACGAATTCGCCGGCGAACTCTCCCTGTCCGGCAGCCTGCGGCCGGTACGCGGCGCCTTCGCGATGGCGCTGCCGCTGCAGGACACGCCGCGCCAGCTGGTGCTGCCGACGCAAAGCGCCCGGGAAGCGGCGCTGCTGCCCGGACTGAACGTGCTGGCGGCGGATTCGCTGCTGCAGGTCTGCGCCCACCTCTGCGGCCGGGAATCGCTCCCGCCGGCCCTGCCGGCCCCCGGCGCCCCGGCCGCCCCGGTGCCCGACCTGCGGGAAGTCCGCGGTCAGAGTCAGGCCAAGCGGGCGCTGGAAGTCGCCGCTGCCGGCGGGCATTCGCTGCTGATGAGCGGCCCGCCCGGCGCCGGCAAATCCATGCTCGCCAGCCGCCTGCCCGGCCTGATGCCGCCGCTGGACCCGCGCCGGGCCCGGACCGCCGCTGCGGTGCAATCCCTGGTCGGCCACTTCCGGCCGGAAAACTACGCCCAGGTTCCCTTCAGGGCGCCGCACCACTCCGCATCCGCCGCAGCGCTGGTCGGAGGCGGCAATCCGCCCCGGCCCGGCGAAATCTCCCTGGCCCATGGCGGCTTGCTTTTCCTGGACGAGTTGCCCGAGTTTGACCGCAAGGTGCTGGAAACCCTGCGCGAGCCGCTGGAGTCCGGACGTGTACATATTGCGCGCGCCAGCCGCCACGCCGAATTCCCGGCGGAGTTCCAACTGGTCGCCGCGATGAATCCCTGCCCCTGCGGCTGGCACGGCTCCGGCGACCGCTGCCGCTGCACCCCGGACCAGGTGTTGCGCTACCGGGGCAAGCTGTCCGGGCCGCTGCTGGACCGGATCGACATCGGCATCGAAGTCCCGGCGGTCAGCGCCGAACAGCTGTCCCGGCAACCCGAGGGCGAGACCAGCGCCGAAGTCCGGGCCCGGATTCTCGCCGCCCGCCAGCGCCAGCTGGAACGCCAGGGCGAGCTGAACGCCCGGCTGCCCGCCGCCGAGCTGGACCGGCATTGCCCCCTGCAACCGGCCGCCACCACCCTGCTCGGCCAGGCGATGGAGCGCCTGCAGCTGACCGCCCGTTCCTACCATCGCATCCTGCGGGTCGCCCGCAGCATTGCCGACCTGGCCGCCACCCCGGACATCAACGCCGCCCAGGTCGCCGAAGCCGTGCAATACCGAAGAGGCATTCCCCATTAGCACCACCGCCCGTTCCCCCCGCGCACTGGCCGCCCTCCTCGCGGCCCTTGGCGCGATTGGCCCCTTTGCCATCGACACCTACCTGCCGTCCTTCCACCAGATCGCCGACGACCTGGGGGCGACGCCCTTGCAGGTACAGCAGACGCTGACCGCCTACCTGATCGCCTTCGGCCTGATGACCCTGTGGCACGGCGCCCTGTCCGACACCTTCGGCCGCCGGCGGGTGATCCTGGTCTGCCTGGGCCTGTTTGCGCTGGCTTCCCTCGGCTGCCTGTTCGCCGGGCGGATCGAAACCCTGTGGCTGCTGCGTTTTCTGCAGGGCATGGTCGGCGGTGGCGGCATGGTGGTCGGCCGGGCACTGATCCGCGACCTTTACGACGGGCCGCAGGCACAAAAGCTGATGGCGCGGATCGCGATCATGTTCGCGCTGGCCCCGGCGGTGGCGCCGGTCCTTGGCGGCTGGCTGCAGCAGGCCTTCGGCTGGCGCTCGATCTTCCTGTTCCTGTTCGTCGCCAGCGCGGTGCTGACCTGGGCCTGCTGGTGCTGGCTGCCGGAAACCCTGCCCGTCGCCCGCCGCCAGCCCTTCACCCCGCGTTTCCTGCTCACTTCCTACCGCCGCGTCTGCCTGTCGCGGCCGTTTCTGGCGCTGTGCCTGGCCTTCGCCTTCAATTTCCTCGCCTTTTTCATCTATGTCCTGTCGGCCAACAGTTTCCTGATCCAGCACCTGCAACTGCCGGAAACCGCCTTCCTGTGGCTGTTCGGGCCGGCGATGCTGGGGCTGGTCAGCGGCTCCTGGCTGTCCGGACGCAGCGCCGGCCGCCTCAGCCCGCGGCGGACCCTGGCCTGGGCTTACGCGCTGATGGCCCTGGGCGCCGGACTGAACCTGCTGCTCAGCCACCTGCTGACCCCGGCGGTGCCGTGGAGCGTGCTGCACTTGTACGTGTTCAATGTCGGGATGTCGCTGGCGATGCCGGTGCTGACGCTGCTGGCGCTGGATCTGTTTCCGGCACAGCGCGGCCTCGCCGCGTCCTGCCAGAGTTTCCTGCAATCGATCCTCAACAGCCTGGGCGCCGGGCTGCTGGCGCCGCTGTTATGGGGCGACGTCCGGCATCTGGCCTGGGGCATGCTGCTGCTGATGCTGCTGGGCGGCCTTTGCACCGGGCTTTACCTGCGCCGCCGGACGGCCGCGGGATAAAATCCTTTTCCCCTGAAGGAGACGCCGACCATGAAATTCTTCTCCTGGCTGCCCGCCGCCATCGCCGCCGCCGTACTGCCCGCCTGCGATGGCATCAACCTCAAGGAGCTCAAGCCCGGCGTCGCCACGGTGGCGGATGTCCGCCAGCGGATGGGCCCGCCCAGCGCCGAATTCCGCAACGACGACGGCACGCTGACCTACGAATACAACCGGCAGCCCAACGGCGTCGATTGCTTCATGCTGACCTTCGGCCTGGACCAGATCCTGCAGCGTAGCGAGCAGGTGCTGAACGAAAGCCAGTTCGCCCGGATCAGCGCCGGCCTCAGCCGCGATCAGGTCCGCCGCCTGCTGGGCAAACCCGGCCAGGTGAATGTCTATCGCAATTCCGGCGAAGAGGTCTGGGACTGGCGCTTTGCCGGCGGCCTGCCGACCGAGGAATGGCATTTCCATGTCCATTTCGACCAGGAAAGCGGCCTGGTCAAACGCAGCTCCCGTCGCCTCGAACAACGGGGTTGAGCCGCCCGGAAAGCCCTGGCCAAAAACCCTCCTGACACAGGGCTTTTCCTTTACATTGGCCGTTCCTGACGGAAAACCGCCTGAAACCACCTTTTCCCAGGGAGTTGACTCAAGTCAAACCGGTCTTTTCCGGCTTGAGTAAAAGCTTTTTCTCTTTTCCCCCCAAAGTAGGAGACATAACAAGATGATGCGTAAACCTCTGGCACTCGCCCTTGCCGCGCTGTTGGGCGCCGTTGCAGCTCCGGTTCTGGCCGACATCAATGTCGGCGTCACCCTGTCCGCCACCGGCCCGGCCGCGTCCCTCGGCATCCCGGAAAAGAACACCATCGCGCTGCTGCCCACCAGCATTGCCGGGCAGAAAGTGGTCTACCACGTCCTGGACGACGCCTCCGACACCACCGCCGCCGTCAAGAACGCCAAGAAGCTGATCAGCGAAAACAAGGTCGATCTGATCATCGGCTCGACCACCACCCCGAATTCCCTGGCGATGATCGACGTGGTCGCCGAAGGCGAAACCCCGATGATCGCGATGGCCGCCGGTGCCAGGATCGTCGAACCGGTCGATGACAAGAAGAAGTGGGTGTTCAAGACCCCGCAAAACGACACCCAGATGTCCACCGCCATCGTCGAACACATGACCAACCAGAATGTGAAGACCGTGGCCTACATCGGTTTTGCCGACGCCTACGGTGACGGCTGGGCCAACGAATTCGCCAAGATCGCCGAAGCCCGCAAGCTGAAGGTCGTCGCCAGCGAACGCTTCAACCGGGTCGATACCTCGGTCACCGGCCAGATCCTGAAGATCCTCGCCGCCAAGCCCGATGCCGTGCTGATCGGCGGCTCCGGCACCCCGGCCGCGCTGCCGCAGAAATCCCTGAAGGAAAAGGGCTTCAAGGGCCTGATCTACCAGACCCACGGCGTCGCCAACAGCGACTTCCTCCGCGTCTGCGGCAAGGATTGCGAAGGCACCTTCCTGCCGACCGGCCCGGTGCTGGTCGCCGCCCAGTTGCCGGCGGACAACCCGGTGCGCAAGTCGGCGCTGGATTACGTGGCCAAATATGAAGCCGCAAACGGCAAGGGCAGCGTCACCGCCTTCGGCGGCTATGCCTGGGATGCCGGCCTGCTGTTCGCCAATGCCGTGCCGCAGGCGCTGAAGAAGGGCCAGCCGGGCAGCAAGGAATTCCGCAAGGGCCTGCGCGATGCGCTGGAAGCCACCCGCAATCTGGCCGGTTCCCACGGCGTTTTCGACATGAGTCCCCAGGATCACCTCGGCTTCGACCAGCGCTCGCGGGTGATGGTCGAGATCAAGGAAGGCAGCTGGAAGCTGGTCAAATAAAAAACGAAGGGAGAGAGAGCATGAAAACCGTATTTCCCCGTCTGCGCCGGCCCTTGCTGGCGCTGGCGCTGGCCGGACTCGGCGCCACGGCGCTGGCCGACATCAACGTGGGCGTCTCCGTGTCCGCCACCGGCCCGGCCGCCTCGCTGGGCATCCCGGAAAAGAACACCGTCGCGCTGGTGAGTACCACGATGGCCGGGCAGAAGGTCAATTACATCCTGCTCGATGACGCTTCGGACACCACCGCCGCAGTGAAGAACGCCAAGAAGCTGATCAGCGAAAACAAGGTCGATCTGATCATCGGTTCGACCACGTCGCCGAATTCGCTGGCGATGATCGACGCGGTCGCCGAAGGCGAGACGCCGCTGATCTCGATGGCCGCCTCCAGCCGCATCGTCGAACCCATGGACGACAAGCGGAAGTGGGTGTTCAAGGTCGCGCAGAACGACGCCCACATGGCCACCGCCATCGTCGAGCACATGACCAACAACAATGTGCAGACCGTCGCCTACATCGGCTTTGCCGACGCTTACGGCGAAGGCTGGTGGAACGAGTTCTCCAAGATCGCCGAAGCCCGCAAGATCAAGATCGTCGCCAGCGAGCGTTTCACCCGCAGCGACACCTCGGTCACCGGCCAGATCCTGAAGATCATGGCCACCAAGCCGGACGCCGTGCTGGTGGGTGGTGCCGGCACGCCGGCGGCGCTGCCGCAGAAATCCCTGAAGGAAAAGGGCTACAAGGGCCTGATGTACCAGACCCATGGCGTCGCCAACATGGACTTCATGCGGGTCTGCGGCAAGGACTGCGAAGGCACCTTCCTGCCCGCCGGGCCGGTGCTGGTGGCTGACCAGCTGCCCGCCGAGCATCCGCTGAAGAAGCCGGCGATGGACTACACCGGCCGCTACGAAAAGCTCTACGGCAAGGGCAGCGCCACCACGTTCGGCGCCCATGTCTGGGACGCCGCGGTGTTGCTGGAAAGTGCCCTGCCGGCAGCGCTGAAGAAGGCGCAGCCGGGTAGCCGGGAATTCCGCGTCGCGCTGCGTGAGTCGCTGGAAAACGTCAGGAATCAGCCTGCTTCCCACGGCGTCTTCAACATGAGTGCCAATGACCACCTGGGTTTCGACCAACGGGCCCGGGTCATGGTCAAAATCGAGAACGGCGGCTGGAAGCTCGTGAAATAATTCAGCCCCCTTGCCCGACCGGCCCGCAGCCGGTTCGGGCTTTGCTCGATGCCGCCGCCTCCCGCGGCGGCCGATTTCCCCGCCTTGATCCCTATGGATGCCCAGATTTTTCTTCTTCTTGGTCAGGATGGCCTGATCAATGGTGCCATTTACGCGCTGCTGGCGTTGGCACTGGTGCTGATTTTCGCGGTCACCCGCGTCATTTTCATTCCCCAGGGTGAATTCGTCGCCTTTGGCGCGCTGACCCTTGCCAGCCTGCAGGCCGGCAAGGTGCCGGGTACGGTCAGCCTGCTGATCGGCGCCGGCATCGTCGTCACGCTGCTCGAAGCCGCGCAGGCGATCCGCGCCGGCAAGTTGCGCAAGCTGCCAGCGGTGTTCCTGATCAATCTCGGCATCCCGCTGTCCCTTGGCGGCTTTGTTTTCGCGGTTCCCGGCGACCACCTGCCGCTCGCCGCCCAGGTTCTGCTGGCGCTGCTGCTGGTCGTGCCGCTGGGGCCGATGCTGTACCGGATGGTCTATCAGCCGCTGGCCAGCGCGCCGGTGCTGGTGCTGCTGATCGTTTCGGTGGCCGTGCATCTGGCCTTGCTGGGCCTGGGCCTGCTGTTCTTCGGCGCCGAAGGCTTCCGCACCGAGCCTTTCACCGATTTCAGCTTCGAGCTGGCCGGCGCACCGCTGCAGGGGCAGACCATCCTGGTGGTCGTGGTTTCCGCGGTGCTGATCGGCGCCCTGTATTTCTTCTTTGAACGGACCATCTACGGCAAGGCGCTGCGCGCCACGGCGCTCAACCGCACCGGCGCCCGGCTGATGGGCATTCCGCCGGTGCTGGCCGGCAAGCTCTCCTTCACGCTGGCCGCGGCCATCGGCGCGATGTCCGGCATCCTGATCGCCCCGATCACCACGCTGTCCTACGACTCCGGTTTCCTGATCGGCCTGAAGGGTTTCGTCGGCGCGATCATCGGCGGGCTGGCGTCCTACCCGGTCGCGGCGCTGGGCGCGGTGCTGGTCGGGCTGCTGGAGTCCTATTCCTCGTTCTGGGCCAGCGCCTACAAGGAATCCATCGTCTTCACGATGATCATTCCGGTGCTGCTGTGGCGCTCGCTGACCACCCGCCACATGGAAGAGGAGGAATGAGATGAAACGCAACCACCTCGTCCTCGCGCTGTTCATCGTCCTGCTCGGACTCGGCCCGCTGGTGCTGCCCGAGTTCCATGTGACGCTGCTGAATTACATCGGCCTCTACGCCATCGTCGCCCTCGGTCTGGTGCTGCTGACCGGGGTCGGCGGTCTCACCTCCTTTGGCCAGGCCGCCTTCGTCGGACTCGGCGCCTATTCCACCGCCTGGCTGACCACCACGCACGGGGTTTCCCCGTGGCTGGGGCTGGCGGCCGGCCTGGTGCTGACCACGCTGGTGGCGCTGGCGCTCGGCTTCATCACGCTGCGGCTGTCCGGACACTTCCTGCCGCTGGGCACCATCGCCTGGGGCATCAGCCTGTATTTCCTGTTCGGCACCGTCGAATTCCTCGGCGGCCATACCGGCATCACCAGCATCCCGCCGCTGGAATTGTTCGGCCTCGAGATTCGCAGCGGCCGCCAGTTCTATTACCTGATCTGGCTGGTGCTGCTCCTGGGCATCCTGGCGCTGCGCAACCTGCTCGATTCCCGCGAAGGCCGGGCGATCCGGGCGCTGAAGGGTGGCGTGGTGATGGCCGAGGCGATGGGGGTGAATACCGCCCGCGCCAAGATCGTCATCTTCCTGATCGCCGCGCTGCTGGCTTCCGTCTCCGGCTGGCTGTATGCCCACCTGCAACGCTTCGTCAATCCGACCCCGTTCTCGCTGACCCAGGGCATCGAATACCTGTTCATGGCGGTGATCGGCGGCATTGGTCACGTCTGGGGCGCGGTCATCGGCGCCGGCCTGATCACCGTGCTGAAGCAATGGCTGCAAGACCTGCTGCCGCAACTGCTGGGCACCAGCGGCAACTTCGAAATCATCGTCTTCGGCGTGCTGATGGTCATCGTGCTGCAGCGGGCGCGGGACGGGCTGTGGCCCATCGTGCTGCGCTTCTTCCCGGCGGCGCAGCGGACCCAGGTGCTGAAGGAAGCCGATCCGCTGCTGCGGCGGGAACAGCCCCGCGCCGGTGAGGTGCTGCTGGAAGTGCGCAACGCCACCAAGCGTTTTGGCGGGCTGGTCGCCAACAACAAGATGAATTTCGAGGTGAAGGCCGGCGAGATTCTGGCGCTGATCGGCCCCAACGGCGCCGGCAAGAGCACGATGTTCAACGGCATCTCCGGGGTTGATCCGGTCACCGAAGGGGAGATCCGCTTCCGTGGCGAGGACATTCACCGGCTGGAAGCCCGCGCCATCGCCCGCCGCGGCATGAGCCGCACCTTCCAGCATGTCCGCCTGCTGCCGCAGATGAGCGTGCTGGAAAACACCGCGATTGGCCTGCATCAGCGCGGCTTCCTGGGCGTTTTCGCCGCGGCGCTGCGGCTGGACCGGGGCGAGGAAGCCAGCCTGCTGGCCGAAGCGGCCCGCCAGATTGAGCGGGTCGGCCTGAAGGAACACCTGTTCGATGCCGCCGGCAGCCTGGCGCTGGGCAAGCAGCGCATCGTCGAAATCGCCCGCGCCCTCAGCGCCGACCCCTGCCTGCTGCTGCTCGACGAGCCGGCGGCCGGCCTGCGCTTCCTGGAAAAGCAGGCGCTGGCCGAGCTGCTGCGCAAGCTGCGCGCCGAAGGCATGGGCATCCTGCTGGTGGAACACGACATGGACTTCGTCATGGGCCTCGCCGACCGGGTGGTGGTCATGGAGTTCGGCGAAAAGATCGCCGAAGGCCTGCCCGACGCAGTGCAGAAGAATCCCAAAGTCCTCGAAGCCTATCTGGGAGGCGTGGAATGAGCACGGTGGAACAGAAACAGGTGGTCCTGGAGGTCGAAAAGCTGTCGGTCTCCTACGGCAAGGTCGAAGCCCTGCACGAAATCAGCCTGAAGCTGCACAAGGGCGAGATCGTCACGGTGATCGGCCCCAACGGCGCCGGCAAGACCACGTTGCTGTCGGCGCTGATGGGGCTGCTGCCCGCCAGCGGCGACATCACCTACCTCGGCCATCCTCAAGGCCGGGAGCGGGAAGTCGAGCGGCTGGTCCGCCACGGCATGACCCTGGTCCCGGAAAAGCGCGAGCTGTTCGCCGAAATGAGCGTGCAGGACAACCTGCTGCTCGGCGCCTTCGACCGTTACCGCTGCGGCCACCGCGACCATTTCGAGACCATGGATCAGGTCTTTGAAATCTTCCCGCGGCTGGAAGAGCGGCGCAGCCAGGCGGCGGGCACGCTGTCCGGCGGCGAACGGCAGATGCTGGCGATGGGCCGGGCGTTGATGGCCAAGCCCAAGCTGCTGATGCTCGACGAGCCATCCCTCGGGCTGGCGCCGCTGATCATCAAGGAAATCTTCCGTATCGTCGGCGAGCTGAAGAAAACCGGCGTCAGCATCCTGCTGGTCGAACAAAACGCCCGCGCCGCGCTGCAAATCTCCGACTACGGCTATGTGCTGGAAACCGGGGAAATCTCCCTGGCCGGCCCCAGCAGCGAATTGATCAACGACCCGCGGGTCATCGAAAGCTACCTGGGACTGGGCGGCAAGCACTGAAGCTGCCGCCCGTCGTCAGTGCGCTGAATCTGGCATTGATGCCGGCGCGGGTTTCCGCGCTGCTCGTTAAGCCGCGCCCCTTTTTTCCTGCCTTTTTCCGTTATCGCCCCGGCTCAGGCCGGGGTCTCGCCGGCTTTCCGTTGCAGGCGGGCGGAGAAGGCCACGGCCAGCAGCGGCAGGGCCAGCATGGCGCAGATGAACAGGCTGAAAGCGCCGGCCCCGGCGTAGAGCCGTGCCGCCAGCAACGCGCCCAGCGCCTGGCCAAGGAAAAACGCCGACGCAAACAGCGACACCGCAGTGCCGCGCACCGCCGGCACCATCTGCGTCGCGTGGGTCTGCAGCGTGTTGTGCAGCATGTAGTAGCCCAGCCCGGCGACGTAGCAGGCCGGCAAGGCCCAACCCCAGGCTGGTCCCCAGGCCAGTAGCGCCCAGGCCAGCGCCAGCAGCACGCCGCCACCCTGGGCCAGCCCGCTTTCCCCCAGCTGTTTCAGCAGCCGCTTGGCGAGGAAGGTGTAGGACAGCCCGCCCAGCCCGAACAGGCCGAGGATCGCCCCGGCCTGGGCCAGGCTCAGGCCGAATTGCTGGTGCAGATAGGTCGGCACAAAGGCCAGCGTGCCGAATACCAGCAGGCCTTCGAGGAAAACCGTCGCCAGGATCAGCCGCGCCCAGGGCACCGCCAGGACCTGCCGGCCCTGTTGCAGCACGCCGCTGCCGCGCCCCGGCGGCGGCGCCGTCGGCCGGGTCAGCGGGTTGCGCCGGCCTTCGAGCAGCACCAGGCTGCCGCTGATCAGATAAAGCAGGCTGAGGAAGGCAAAGGCCCAGCGCCAGCCCAGGGTGTCGGCAAACAGGCCGCCGAAAAACTGGCCGCCCACCACGCCGAGAATCTGCCCGGAGAGGAAGCGCGCCAGCGTCGCCTGCCGTTCGGCGTAGGGCACGCTGTCGCCGATCCAGGCCATCGCCAGCGGGATGATCCCGGCGGCGGTCACCCCGATCAGCACCCGCGCCAGCACCAGCGCTTCCAGGCTGGTCGCCAGCAGGGCTGCGACGCTGCCCAGCGTCGAAGCGAGCGTCGTCAGCCCGATCAGCCGGTACTTGCCCAGCCGGTCGCCCAGGGGGCCGAAAAAGACCTGCAGCAGCCCGTAGGCCACGGCAAACCCGGAAATGACCTGGGCCGTCGCCTCCGGTGTCGCGACGAAATGCCGCGCCAGCTCCGGCAGCATCGGGTCGCACAGCCGCGCCGATACCGCGCTGGAGAACGCCGCCAGCGACAGCAGGGTGATCGCCCGCTGCTGCTGGCGGGATTGGGCCGGGGACATCCTCAGCCGCGCAACCTGGTCGCCCAGCTGGCGAGCGCCCGCATCTGCTCGGCCAGCAGCGCCTGCAGGCGGGCATCGGTCAGGTTGCTGTCGCCATCAAGGTTGAGGGTGCGCATCGCTGTGTCCTTTCGGGAATGGTTCAAGTCGGGGGCCGAGCGCTCACCGGGTTTGGGCTGACGGCGCCGAATCGGCGGCCCCCGCAAGCAGCAGGTCAAAGACCACGCGGGAGAAGCGCGCTGCTTTCGCGGGGTCGGCCAGCAACTGCAGCATCTGGTTCTGGTGCGCGGCGCTGCTGTCGATGATGGCGTCGTCCACCGCCTTGGAAAAATCCCCCAGCAGCGCCTGCTCAGGGGAATTGTTGGCGATTTGCTGCATCACGAAGCGGTTTTCGCCGACCTTGTCGCGGATGGTGTAGGCGTAGCTCACCATATCGCCATCGCTCAGGTGGTCGGCAACGAAAATCTCGTTCAGGCGGGAAATGATCTGCGACAGGAATTCTTCCTTCCGGTCACGCGGGCGGGCCGAGCCCAGGCCTTCGCTGGGCGTCAGCTGGTATTCGGCCGTGTTCTGCTTGAGCAGCAAATCCTGCTGGCGAATCTTGGCCACGCGGTAATGACTGAGCACGACGCTGGAAAGGTCGATGTCTTCTTCATCCAGCAGGCTTTCCCGCAGCATGGGGCGCAGGTTGCGGGCGTAGAGCGCGAGCTTTTCCAGTTCGGTACTGTCGTAATCGACGATCTGCGACATGAATTCGTAAAAGCGCACGAAAGTCCCCAGATCCTTCTTGAAGATTTCCAGCCCGTCCTTTTCCTTCTGGCAATCCTTCAGGCAGTTCTCGGCATTGGCGATCAGCACGGCATCGCCGGTCTTCTTGCTGCGCTCGAACAGCATTTTTGCCTGCTTGAAGGCGTCGACCGCAGATTTGTAACGCTGCTGCCAGCGTTGCACGGCGGGCTTGCAGATATTGGCAATCGCCGCGTTGCTCTTGTTGCGCACGTAATACGCCGCGCAAAACTGCTCGACTTCCGGCCAGGTGAAGATGCCCGCCGCCCGCAATTTGTCGTGCAGCGTAAAGATCAGGTTGGGATCGGAGACATCGGCCAGTTCCGCCGTCTGGTAATACGGCTGAAACGCCGCCAGGATGTCCTCCGGCGCGTTGAAGAAATCGAGCACGAAGGTGCCGCTTTCCGCCTTGTTCGGGTAGGTGCGATTCAGCCGCGACAAGGTCTGCACGCACTCCACCCCCGCCAGCTTCTTGTCCACGTACATCGCGCACAGCTTGGGCTGGTCGAAACCGGTCTGGAACTTGTTGGCGACGATCATCACCTGATAATCCTCGCTATCGAAGGCCTTGCGCAGGTCGCGGCCCTTGAGCAGCGGGTTCATGTTGCCCTCGGTGTAGGCCTTGCCGATCAAATCCTCGGCATTCGGGTCTTTGTCGCTGAATTCGACTTCGCCCGAAAACGCCACCATGGCATGGATTTTGGCGTAGCCCATGGCCTGGATATAGCGGTCAAAACACTGCTTGTAGCGCACCGCCTCCTTGCGCGAGCTGGTCACCACCATGGCCTTGGCCTGGCCACCGAGCAAACCCTGCACGTTGTCGCGGAAATGCTCGACGATCAGCTTCACCTTCTGCGCCACATTGTGATCGTGCAGCCGCACCCACTGGTTGAGCTTGACGCGGGCGCGCTTGCTCTCCACTTCCGCGTCGGCCTCGGCGATTTTCAGCGCCAGCTTGTAGGCCACCTTGTAGTTCGTGTAGTTGCGCAGGACATCGAGGATGAAACCCTCTTCAATCGCCTGGCGCATGCTGTAGACGTGAAACGCCGCTGGTTTGTTGCTCGCCGAGGCCACTTCGTCGGGGCGCGGGCGACGGCCAAAAAGCTCCAGCGTCCTGGCCTTGGGCGTTGCGGTAAACGCAAAAAAACTGACATTTTCCGAAGCCCGCCGGGACGCCACCGTCGCCGCGATGATCTCGTCGCTATCGAGCGTCACTTCATCGCCGGCCTCATTGACGATTTTCTCGCTGCCTTCCTGCATCAGCACGGCTTTCAACTGCCGCGCCGTCGAGCCGCTTTGTGACGAATGCGCCTCATCGGCAATGATCGCGTAGCGGCGAGCCTTCAGGCTGAGGCTGTTTTCAATCGCCTTGAGCACAAATGGAAAGGTCTGGATGGTGACGATGATGATCGGCTGCGCCTGCTCCAGCGCGGCGGCCAGCTTTTCCGACTTCGAGCCGTCGCCTTCCTTGTTGTTGATGCGCCCGACCACGCCCTCGGTGTGCTCGAACTGGTAAATCGTGTCCTGCAACTGGTCGTCGAGCACCGTGCGATCCGTCACCACGATCACCGAATGGAACTGCTTGCTGCCATCGCTGCGATACAGCGCCGACAACTGATGCGCCACCCAGGCAATCGAATTCGACTTGCCCGAACCGGCGCTGTGCTGGATCAGGTAACGCTGCCCCGGCCCCTCGCTGCGCGCCGCCGCCAGCAGTTTGCCGACCACATCCCACTGGTGATAACGCGGAAAAATCAGGCTTTCCTGCTTGAACTTGCGGCCTTCCCAGTCCTCTTTTTCCTCGATCTGCAAATGCACGAAACGGCCGAGGATGTTGAGCAGGTTGTCCGGCAGCAAGACCTCGTTCCACAGGTAATCGGTCGCGTAGCGATTCACATCTTCCGGCACCGCGTTGCCGGCGCCGCCATCCGCCGTGCCCTGATTGAAAGGCAGAAAGACCGTCTGCGCCCCCGCCAGCCGCGTCGTCATGTGCACTTCGTACTGGCTCACCGCGAAATGCACCAGCGCCCCGCGCTTGAAGCTCAACAAGGGCTCCGGTTTTTTCGCCAGCGGATCAAGGGGCAGGCGCGTCGTCTTGTACTGACGGATGGCCCGCTCGACCGACTGCTTGAATTCCGACTTCAACTCCAGCGTCGCCACCGGCAGGCCATTGACGAACAACACCAGATCGATGCGCCAGGCCCTGGCCTTGCCGCTGCCCTGCTCGGACTGATCCTCAGCCAGCTGCGCTGCCGACGCCCACGGGCTATAGACCAGCTCCGGCACCACGCGCAGGCGGTTTTGCCCATAACGCGCCAGCGTCTCCGGGTTCAGCTCATGCTCGGGCTTGAACTGGCACAGGGAAAAGCGTGCATTGCGGTCGCGCAGCTCATGGCGCAACACCCCCAAGGTGCCGAAGCGGCGGCTCTGCTGATCGGTGGCATTCGCATCCGCCTTGGCCAACTGGCTGGCCACCAGTTCGAGAAACTTCTGCGCGCTGTCCTGCGGGTGATTGGCGCAAAACCGCTCCCACTGCACCGGCTGCGTCTGCTGCACAAAACCCAGCACATCCTCGGGATACAAGGCCAAGGCGCGGTTGTAATGATCGGAAGCACCCAGCAACCAGCCATGGGCCTGCAACTGACGGAGGATGTCGTCCTGGAAGATGCGTTCGCTGGTGGGCTTGCTCATGAGGGTGATTGCACCCTTGTTTTGTACCAGCTCGTCAAACTTTCATCTTCCAGCGCATAGTCGCCATAGGCCGCACGCCAGACCAAACCCTTTTCACGCAAGGCATCCAGCGCCGCCTGAACCGAGGGCACCGAGACCTTTTCCTGCTGCAAAAGGCTGGCATAAGCCCGCATGGAAGCCTCGGAGAAAGGAACATAATTTTTGCCCTGGGCAATGAGCGTTTCCAGCACCGCCCGGTGCATGTCGGGCAAGCCGGAAAACTCGCTTTCCATCACGCCCCACATTCTTTCCTTGATTTCTTCTGCGCCATTCCTCAGCGCCGCGCCGAAATGATCCGCCCCGGCACTCAGGGCAATCTCGCCGACAATGCTGCGCAACATCTCGGGGCGGTGTCCCACCAGTTTGAAGGCTTCAAACATGTCGTCGCCAGAAAACTGGTTGTCCGCCGCCAGCATGGGATTCACGTAATCCGTATAGGCATCGGTAAATTCCTTGCCCAACAAAGGGAAACGGGTGACTTGCGAACCAAAAAACGGCTGTGTGCGTTTCAGCACCAAATGCGCCAGCTTGTCCCGGTTCGAGCCAGTCAGCACGATGAACAAGCCTTGCTGGCCGCTACCCTGATTCAACTGGTCGCGTGCTGCCTTGAGGGCAAACATCGCATCAACGCCCGCCTGAGTGGAAAGCGCGTGCTGCGCCTCGTCAATCACCATGGCAACCGGCGCATTTCCCGCCTTGGCCAATGCCTCCAGCGCATCCGCCAGCGTCAGCCCCGGCGGCAGTTCCAGGGCATCCAGATTCAGGCTCAAGGCACCAAACACATTCACCTTTTCCAGCCCGCTCGCCTTGGCCATCCTGGCGATGACCCCCGCAAAAGTGCCGATTTTCGCTTTGACAGCACTGGTGATCAGCGCCGCCGGGTCTTTCGCCCTGTCCGCCCAGAGATCAACCCAGATTGTCCATTAGCCGCTTGCCGGGCCTGGGATGGCTGGAGGCGCGGAGGCATTGGCCCAAAGGCCGGAGAACCATGCGCGTTTTTTGCGGGGCACGGAAAGCATCAAGCGATGC
>JBEBBF010000105.1:0-6472 GCA_041158545.1 Pseudomonadota bacterium
GGCGGTCTGGCGCTGGCGCTGTTCTGGAGCGAAGGCCAGCCGCTGGCGTCGGTACCGCTCAGCCATTACCAGATCACCGTCAATCCCTCCCTGCCGGCCTTGCCGCTATTCACGCTGGCCGGGCTGATTTTCGCCCGCACCCGCGCCGCGGCCCGCCTGGGCGAGGTCTTTGCCATCCTCTTTGGCGGCGGCATCGCCGGGACCACCCTGGCCGCCGCGCTGCTCTGCTCCTGCTTTACCGCGCTGACCGGCGGCAGCGGGGTCACGATTCTGGCGCTGGGCGGCCTGCTCCTTCCCATGCTGACCCGCGCCGGCATGCCTGAAGCGCGGGGCGTCAGCCTGGTCACCAGCGCCTCGGCGCTGGGGGTGCTGCTGGCGCCCTCGGTGCCGTTGATCATGTACGCGATCATCGCCCGGGTGCCGATCAACACCATGTTCCTCGCCGGAGTGCTGCCCGCCCTGGTGATGGTGGTGTTCCTGCTGGTCGCCGGGGGGTATCTCCGCCGCAGCAGCGCCCCGGCCACCACGCCGGCCCGGCCGGACTGGCGGCGGGCGCCGCAGGTGCTGTGGGCGGCAAAATGGGAATTGCTGGCGCCGCTGGTGGCGATCGGCTCCCTGGTCAGCGGCCTGGCCACGCCGACCGAAAGCGCCGCGCTGACCGCCGCCTACGCGCTCCTGACCCAGGTCCTGGCGCACCGGGAACTGGACGGGCGCGAACTGCTCCGGGTTCTGGTCGATTGCGCCCAGATCATCGGCGGCATCATGCTGATCCTCGGCATGGCGCTGGGACTGACCAACTACCTGATCGACGCCGGCATCCCCGATGCCGCCATCGAATGGGCCCAGGGCATGCTGCCCAGCCGTTTCGCCTTCCTGGTCGCGCTGAACCTGTTCCTGCTGCTGGCCGGCGCGCTGATGGAAATCTATGCCGCGCTGGTGGTGCTGGTGCCCCTGCTGCTGCCGGTCGCCTTGAGCTATGGCATCGACCCGGTGCACTTCGGCGTGATCTTCCTCGCCAACCTGGAAATGGGCTTCCTCTGCCCGCCGGCCGGGATGAACCTTTATTTTGCCGCGGCCATGTTCGGCAAGCCGCTGCGGGAAGTGGCCGTGTCGGTGCTTCCCGCCGTCCTGGCCCTCTTCCTCGGCGCCCTCAGCATCTCCGCCCTGCCTTTCCTCGCGACCTGGCTGCCGGGCGTGGTCGGCGGGCATTGAAGCGGCGTGGTTCGGCCGGGGGGCAGGGGGAAAGGTGGATCGGAGGTGCCCGTGATGCCCAGCCTGCTACGTCGCGGCGTCAGATTGTCAGGGCGCCCGCTGGGGTTCAGCCCGCACCGCAGGCCGCCCGGATGATTCTTTCGCTTTTGGCGTCATCCAGTTCAGCGTGGCCGCCGAGGGCGTTGTTGCCGTGGGCGCGCAGGGCGGCCATGACTTTCCCGGCGGCGTCGGGGTCGGTGATGCCGGCTTCGCTGAGGTGGAGGGGCATGCCCAGGCTGCGGTAGAAGGCTTCGAGGGCGGCGAGGCTGGTTTCGGCGGTGGCGGCGCTGAGGCCGAAGACGTTGCGGCCCAGTTGTTCGAGTTTGGCCCGCTTGGCCGCCAGGGTTTCCCGCAGCAGGTGGGGCTGGATGATGGTCAGCGTGCGGCCGTGGTCGAGGCCGTACAACGCGGTGAGTTCGACGGCGAAGCGGTGGCTGGCCCAGTCGTGGGGGACGCCGACGCCGAGCAGGCCGCTGAGGGCCTGGTTGGCGGCCCACATCAGGTTTTGCCGCCATGCCGGCTGTTGGCGATGCGCGAAGTCCAGCGCCAGCTGGCGCAGCGCCCGCATCACCGCTTCGGCGTAGCCGTCCTGGACCAGGGCGCCGACCGGGTAGGTCAGGTATTGCTCGCAGACATGGACGAAGGCATCCACCAGGCCGTTTTCCAGCTGCCGGTCGGGCAGGCTGGCCATCACGTCCGGGTTGAGCAGCGCGAAGCGCGGCCGGGCGGGCTGGGCGTAGAACACTTTTTTCTGGCGGGTGGCGCCGCGGGTGACGACGGCGCCGGCGTTGGATTCCGAGCCGGTGGCGGCCAGCGTCAGCACGACGCCCAGGGGCAGCGCCTCTTGCGGCACATGGCGGCCGCTGACGATGTCCCAGCCGTCGCCGTCGTAGCGGGCGGCGCAGGCGATGTACTTGCCACCGTCGATCACCGAGCCGCCGCCGACGGCGAGGATGAAGTCGAGCTGCTGTTCGCGGACCTGGGCGACGGCCCGGTCCAGGGTTTCCTGCAGCGGGTTGGCCTCGACGCCGGCGAATTCGCTGAGGTGAAAGCCGGCGAGTGCGGCGCAGACCTGGGCATGGACGCCGTTGCGCTTGATCGAGCCGCCGCCGTAGAGCAGCAGCACCCGCGCCTGGCGGGGAATCAGTTCGCCCAGTTGCTGATAACAGTCCGGGCCGAAGTGGATGGCGGTGGGATTGTGGTAGCTGAAGTTGAAAACATGCGCCATGGCGGTCTCCTGATGGGCGGCGGGCCGGCTGACCCGCCGCGGCGATGCTCAAGTCTGAAAGAAATGTTCCAGCTGGGCGAAAACCCCGTGCTCGGCGCCGTGGCGGCGCACGGTCTGCACATCTTCCAGTTTTTCCAGTTGCCGGATCATCTGCGCCAGCCGGGCGTCTTCCAGCACTTTCAGCCAGATGCGGCTGCGGCTGGCGTCGGCCAGCGGCAGGCAGAGGATGCCCTCGACGTTGTAGGCGCGGCGGGAGAACAGGCCGACCACATGGGACATGACGCCGGGGTGGTTGTTCACGTCGATTTCCAGCACGGTGGGGGTGGGTTGCAGGCTCATCTCAGTCTCCAATCATGTCGCGGTTGGCGGCGCCCGGCGGCACCATCGGATACACCTTGTGCGCCACGTCGATGACGGCGCGGATCAGGCAGGGGCCGGGCTGGGCGATGGCCGCGGCCAGCGCGGCGCAGGGGTTGGCCGCGGCGTTGAGATCGACCGCGGCGATGCCGCAGCCGCGGGCGATCTGGATGAAGTCCGGCGAGTGGCGGTACTGGGAGGCAAACAGCCGCTCGCCGTAGAACAGCGTCTGCTGCTGGTGCACCAGGCCCAGCGAGGCGTTGTCCAGCAGCACGATCTTCAGATTGACGTTCTCCTCGGCGGCGGTGACCAGCTCCTGGATGTTCATCAGGATCGAGCCGTCGCCGGTGAAGCAGAGCACGGTGCGCTGCGGTTCCGCCAGCGCCGCACCCAGCGCCGCCGGCACGCCGAAGCCCATGGTCCCCAGGCCGCCGGAGGTCAGCCATTGCCGCGGGCGCCGCAGCGGGTAAGCCTGCGCCACCCACATCTGATGCTGGCCGACGTCGGTGGCGATGATCGCGTCCCCATCCACACAGGCGGCAGCGGCCCGGATCAGCCCGAAATGCGACAGCGGATCGTCCAGGTCGGGCATCCGGAACGGGTGTTCCGCCTGCAGCGCGGCAATCCGGGCCAGCCAGGCCGGGTTCTGCCGCGGTGTCACCAGCGGCAGCAGCCGGTCCAGCGCCTCGGCGGTATCGGCGGCGATGCCCAGGTGGGCGGTCTTGATCTTGTCCAGCTCCGCCGGGTCGATGTCCAGATGCAGGATCTCGGCCCGCGGGCAGAACTGCGCCACCTTGCCGGTCGCCCGGTCGTCAAAGCGGGCGCCGATGGCGATCAGCAGGTCGCACTCGTCCAGTGCCAGATTGGTCGCCCGCGCCCCGTGCATGCCCAGCATCCCCAGGGACAAGGGGTGATCCACCGGCATCGCCCCCAGCGCCATCAGCGTCATCACCGTCGGCAATGCCGCCCGCTCGGCCAGCGCCACCGCGGCGGCGGATGCTTCGCCATGGATGACGCCGCCGCCCAGGTACAGGATCGGCCGGGTGGCCCGGTTGATCATCGCCGCCGCCGCGTGCAGCGCCGCTTCCGGCGCCGGCGACACTGGCTGGCGCCCGCCGGGAGCCGGCCAGTCCGTGACCGCCAGCGTGCCGCTCTGCACATCCTTGGGAATATCCACCAGCACCGGGCCGGGCCGCCCGGAGGCCGCCAGCGTGAAGGCGCGGGGAATCACTTCCAGCAGTTCGGCCACCGAGGAAACCAGGAAGTTGTGCTTGGTGATCGGCAGCGACAGGCCGTAGGTGTCCACCTCCTGGAAGGCGTCGGTGCCGATCATCGCCTGCGGCACCTGGCCGGTGATCGCCACCAGCGGGATCGAGTCCAGCTTGGCGTCGGCAATCGCCGTCAGCAGATTGGTGGCGCCAGGGCCGGACGAGGCCAGGCAGACCGCCGGCTGGCCGCTGACCCGGGCCATGCCCTGGGCCATGAAGCCGGCGCCCTGCTCGTGCCGGGCCAGCACATGCCGAATCTGCGTGGAGTGGGACAGGGCGTCGTAGATCGGCAGGATCGCGCCGCCGGGAATCCCGGCCACGCAATGGATGCCCTGGCGTTCGAGCAGGCGCACGGTGATCTGCGCGCCGGTCAGTGTTTCAGTCATGGAGTTCTCCTTGGGTTCTGCGGCGACCGGCGGGCTCCAAAAACAAAACCCCCGCCGGTGGCGCCGGCGGGGGTTGGGGTAATCGCTGCGTTTTCTTACCTGACCCGGGACGGCGCGTGCGTAACGACACGGACGACGACAACATCGACGACAGGGACAACAGCAGGCCGGGCGCAGTTCAGCGCAGCAGCGAAGCGGGTATCCGGGGTCAAGGTCATGGTGGGTCGGGGCGGTGAAAAAAACGAGGGCGAACTATCGCCGAGGCGTTGGGGAATTGCAAGGGGCCGGACGGGCTGCCCGGCTCAGATCAGCGCAGCCGGCTGAGATGCAGCGTGCGGCGGCTGATGCGTTCGAGCAGCGCCAAGGCGGCGGGGTCGGTGGGGCGGCGGTAGACCAGCCGGACCTGTTCCGGCTCGCTGCGGCTGACGTAGAGGGCGAGGGTCAGCGGGCAGTGGGCGAGGGCGGCGGGGTCGCGTTCGACGGTGGCCCAGGCCAGGCCGGCGCTGCAGAAGGGGAAGATTTCGGCGTGGAGGTAGGGGCTGGCGGGCTTGCCCAGGCTGGGGCCGGTGCGGGCCAGCATGTCGGCAAAGGGGAGCGGCGGCGCCGGGACCAGGCCTTCGCTGGCGATGGCTTCGAGCAGCATTTCCCGGACCAGCGGGTAGTCGGCGGCGATGGCGTGCTGCTGCAAGGCTTCGGCGCTGGCTGGCGGGGCCGCGAGGGCGAGCAGCGTCAGGCATAGCCCGATGCGCCGCGCGCCGCGCAGTTGGCGGTACAGCCAAAAAAACGGCGCCCCGAAGGGCGCCAAATCCCGAATCCAGCCAAGGGTCGTCAGCATGGATCGGACCGAGCGAAGCATTCCAGTGAGCCGGCCCGGCCTGCTCCGGCGGCAGCGCGCCAGGGCAGGGCTGAGGGAGGGCAGCGGGCCGGCGGGCATGGCCGATCAGAAGAAGATCAGGCCGCCGAGGGAGAGGGTACGGTTGCGGTTGTCGGCGTTGGAGTCGGCGACGTTGCTGACACGCTCTTCGTTGAACTCGGCGACCAGGGTCACATACTTGTTCAGCGAGTGGTACATGCCCACCGTGTAAGCGCGGTTCTTGATCTCGTTCAGCGCGGACTGGGTGTTGGCCCCGCCGGTGATGGAGACGTAGCCGTCCTTGTCGCGGTTTTCACCGAAGTTGATGCCGACCTTGGTCTTGTCCAGCAGCTGATAGGTGGTCTGCAGGAAATAGCCCCGGGAGTCGGTGCGGTTGCCGGCGCCATTGCTGCCGGCGAAGAACTGGGCGCCGATGGTGGAGAGGCCCAGGCCCTTGCCCTGGAAGGCGTAGGCGACGGCTTCAAACTTGCCCTGGCTGTACTTGGCGCCCAGCTCGAAGCCGTTGGCGCTGAAGGATTGCTGGCCGGCCGGGCAGGTACCGGAACAGTTGGTGGATTGGCTGACCATGCCGGTCCAGACCTTGCCCTGGGCGGCGCCAGCCTTCCAGTCGTAATCGACCTTGGCCTGGAAGCCGGGGGTCTTGGTCTCGTCGCCGGCGAACTTGCTCGGCTGGAAGATCCCGGCGGAGGCCTGCAGACCGCCTACTTTCGGCGTCGTGTAGGTGATCTGCGGCTGGAAGCCGGTGTACATGTAGCCGTGGCCGATCATGCCGAAGGTGGTGTTGTAGGGAATGCCGGCGTTGCTGGTGCCGCCGACGCCCAGCAGCGTCATGTCGGACAGGATGATGTTCTGCGCGAACAGGCCGATGTCACGGCCGAACTTCAAGGTGCCCCAGTCGTTGTTGCCGAACTGGAAGTAGACGTTGCGGGTGTCCACCTGGCTGTAGGGATTGGTCGTCCCGGCGCCACCGGCGTTGTTGCCGATCGGCAGGCCAATGACCTGGGAGTTGCTGTTGATCCCCGGCGCAAAGCTGATGTGCGCCTTGATGTCCTGGCCCTTGGCCTGGGTGGTGGCGACGAAGTTGATCCAGCCCGGCAACAGGCCGTTG
>JBEBBF010000106.1:0-3464 GCA_041158545.1 Pseudomonadota bacterium
AGAAGCTGAAACAGGCCAGCCACGAGAAAAGTACCCAGAAGAAAATCGAGCGCCGCACCGGCAGCGAGCAGATCGATGAAACCCGGCTGGCCGCCCAGGAAGCCCAGCGTCGCAACGCGGATCGGGCGCGGGAGCTCAACGCCCAGCGTGACGCCGCCGCCCGCGAAAAGGCCATCGTCGCGCAGATCGCCCAGATGGTCGAACAGAACCGCCAGAGCCGGGGCAACGGCGACATCGCCTATCACTTCGTCCGCGGCAGCAAGATTGAACGCATCCACGTCACCGCCGCCGTCCAGGACCACCTGACCGCCGGCCGCCTGGTCATCGTCTGCCTCGACAACGCCATCGAACTGGTCCCCAAGGTCATCGCCGACAAGATCGCCGAACGCAACCCGGACCTGATCATCCGCCCGAAAAAATCCAACCCCGAACCGGACGCCGACGATCCCTACGCCGACTACAAGATTCCGGACGATCTGATGTGGTGAGGGCTGGCGGGCGCGGCCAAGGACGGCGGCGCCCGCAGCCGGGCCGGTCGCCTGGCCCCATGCCGCCCCTTACCGGCCCGCGGCCAGTTCCGCACGGATCATCTGATGCAGCGCCGGGGCGATTCTGGCGGAGCCGGCTTGGGAGAGATGGGTCAAATCCCGGTAGAACAATTCCCCATCGGCCAGCACCCGGCATTCCCGTTCATCGCAAAACGGCGCGGCGGCGTCGAACAGTCGAACCTGCGGAAAGCCTTGCAGCAGCACAGCCAGCGCTTGCCGGTATTCCCGGTCCCCGTAGCGCAGATGGTCTTCCAGCGGCTGGGTGCAGCGCCAATCCTCAACAACACCGCGGTCCGCCGCCCCCAACTTGCGATATTCCCGCAGGCAGCGGGCCGGGAGCTGGCTCAGCGCCGGGTTGGGCAGGACATAGATCACCCGCTTGCCCGCCGCCAGCAGGCGCTGCAGCGTATCAGCGAGACCCAGGCTGAAAACCGGCCAGTTGCCCTGCCATTCCGGGTGGCGCAGGTTGGAGAATTCGACGCCCCAATCCGGATTGGTCGCAGTTTTCCCGTGCATGAAGGACAGCAACACGACCCGAATCTGCGGGTCATGCAGCGCCTGATCCAGCGCATGATTGGTCAGCAGCCAGTTCTCCCGCCGGCTCTTACCGTTGTTCAGCGCCGAACGGGTGTCGAAAATCGGCACGGCCATGCTGGCGGACAGCAGCAGCAGGTTGTAGTCGTCGTATTGGCTGAGGCCGGGAAACAGGCTGAGGTTCAGCGAATCCCCGACCAGCAGCACCTCCGCCGGCGCGTCCTTTTGCAAATAACAGTAATCGTCGTCCCGCTGCGCCGAAACAAGCTGGCGCCGCTCCGGATAACGGCGACGGCAGGCTTCGATCTGCGCCGGGCTGGCCACCGGCAAGGCCCAGCCCAATTGCGCCTGCATGGCCTGCAGGCGTGCCGAATGCGCCGCCAGCCGGCTGCCCGGCCAGGCGAACAGACCCATGGTCCCCAGGAGCGCCATCGCCAGGACCAACAACCCGGCTTTCCGCGCCCCCTGCCCGCCCTGACGACAGGGTCGCTCGATCCAGCGCCAGGTCAGCCCGGCCAACAGCAACGCAAGCAGCAGGGCCGCCAGAACACGCCCCGGCCCGGCCGCCTCATCCTGGATGCGCAGGAAGCTCAGCGCCGGCCAGTGCCACAAATAAAGGGGATAGCTGATCAGGCCGATGCCCACCAGCCAGGGCCGGGCCAGCAGCCGATTGCCGGCCGCCCCGGCCCCCGCCAGGATCAGCAGCACCGTCCCCAGCACCGGCAGCAGCGTCCAGGCACCGGGATAAACCCGTTCCCGATCCAGCGCCATGACCGACAGCAGGATCAGCAACAAGCCCAGGCCCGACAGCCCGTCGGCCAGCGCCAGCCCGAACGGGCGCAGCGTCCGCCAGGATTGCAGCCGCTGTCCGGGCGGGGTCGGCATTTCCAGTCCGGCGGCAAGCCGCCGTGCTTGCCGTTGCCCCCAGGCGAGCGAGGTGCCCGCCAGCAATTCCCAGAAGCGGGTCAGCGGCGAGAAAAAGGCCTGCTGGGCATCGACCTGCGCCAGCACGAGACAAAGCAGCAGCGAAGCCAGCCCCATCAGCAGCAGCGAACGGCCCAAGGCCGCCCTTGCCCGCCATAGCCCCAGCAGCAGCAACGGCCACAGCAGGTAGAACTGCTCTTCGATGCCCAGGCTCCACAGGTGCAACAGGGGTTTGCTCTCCGCCGCGGTGTCGAAATACCCGGTTTCCTGCCATAGCACCAGATTGGCGACGAAGCCCGCGCCCGCCGCCAGATGTCGCCCCAATTGCTGATATTCGCCAGCCAGCAGCACCTGCCAGCCGCACAGCCAGGTCGCCAGCAGCACGACACTCAGCGCCGGAAAGATGCGCCGGACCCGCCGCTGGTAAAAGCCGAGCAGGCTGAAACTGCCGGTTTGCAGGTCTTCCAGAATGAGGGTCGTGATCAGGAAACCGGAAATCACGAAAAAGACATCGACGCCAACGAAGCCGCCGGGAATCACCGCGGGAAAGGCGTGATAGCCCAGCACCGCCAGCACCGCCACTGCCCGCAGGCCATCAATATCCGGGCGGTAAGCGGGCGTGGTCTGGGGATTCGGTAACATGGACACTCCGGAGCGCCGGCGCCACAGCGCCATCAGGGGCGAAAAGCCAAGGTCGAGCCAAGCTTGGCCATGCTGAAGAGCGGGAAACGAAGGGCAAAAACGAAGAATCAATCACGAAGCACCAAAGCAAAAAGGCCAATCTGACGATTGGCCTCTGTGCTTGTTCAACTGGCGCGCCCGGAGCGATTCGAACGCCCGACCCCTTGGTTCGTAGCCAAGTACTCTATCCAACTGAGCTACGGGCGCGCTGTGAAGAGACGCCATTATAGCCGCACTCTTCAGGAAAGCAAGTCTTTTTTGAATTTCCCCGAGAAAAACGGGTATCCGGATTAACCGGTGGACGGCAACTCCCTGTTGGGTGCTGCCGGCAGATGTGGACTCTGGATTATCGGGTGGACCGACGACGGGCGGCTGACTTTGCTGCGGCGCAGTATTAAATATTCATGGTCAATGCATGCATGCTTTGGGTTCGAGTTCGGCCAGGAGTGGTAGTACATCACTTCCGCGGAGCGGTCATTGGAATGGCGGGTGTTCCCTGTTACCGGCCTCCCATTGGCATGCAATTCGGCAATAGCCAATAACTCGCCGGCTGGGGATAAACCTGGTTTGCGTTAGAATCCACCCCTGCCCAATCCGTGCCACCAAGCCGCCGCCAGGAAGCACGATCCTCGTCCTGTCTTTCCTGGCCATGCTTGAACCCAGATTGTCCATTAGCCGCTTGCCGGGCCTGGGATGGCTGGAGGCGCGGAGGCATTGGCCCAAAGGCCGGAGAACCATGCGCGTTTTTTGCGGGGCACGGAAAGCATCAAGCGATGC